>DASPSB010000071.1:0-16724 GCA_035624135.1 Candidatus Acidiferrales bacterium
GCCGCCATTCCCTGCGCGTCCGCAATCCCTCTCGCAAATCGACGCTCTCCGCACAGCGAGCGACACCCCGGCCCTTCGATAGAGGGACTTGTCTGTGGTGAAATCAAATCCTGCCGTGCGGGGCCGTTATTGCCCGTGCTGCGCGGAACACTGCTTCTTCCAGCATTTGTCGCACTTCGGGCCCAGTTTGCAGGTCTTCCCGCACTGGTCCGAGTTGCAGCTATACATATCGCAGCCGTGGCAACACTGCGGGCGCGGCGGTGTGGCCGCTACTGTGGCGAAGAAAAGAAGGCCGAGAGCGAGTACGGCCGCGGAACGGATCATCGTCTGCCCTCCTCGAAGGAACCCCGAATGCCCGAAGTCTAGCACGGACGCGCGCAAAAGCATCGGCTCAATGCGCAGGCTCGGTCCGCGCCTGGGCCTGCACCTCACGCGCCCCTGACGGACAGGAATTCCTTCGTCAAATGAACAGGTACACGTAAACCGCAAAGCCGACTGCGGCCGCTCCCGCCGCTGCAGCCACCGTCCAGAGCAAATTGCGTTTCTTGGCCGCCAGCGCGAAGGTGGCGATAATCACCGCCGCCTGTGCCGCAAGCATCCCGAAGAAAAACCGTTGGCTGCGGCGTTCGTGTCGCTCCGCAGCCAGATTGCTGCGGCGCACTTGCAACTCATAGAGGTAGGCGATGGCCTGGTTCAGCCGCGCCTCCGTGTCGTAACGCTGCGCCGTATATCGCAAACGCGCCGCGACCACCTCGCGGTGGTTCGGCTTCCCCGCCGAATCATTTTCGAGCTGTTCGACCGTCTTGTTGGTCGGCTGCTCGGCGGCACTATAAGCGTCCGAGCGCTCGATGGCTGCGCGCACTGCGCCCTCCAAAGCCTGGTCGTTCAACTTTGCAATCAGCGGAGCGACTTCTGTGTCCGGCCGCCCCCCGGCGACGGCGTCCAGCCCCGCCTTAACAGAGGCTTCGAGCGGCGCGGCGGGAGGCGGTGCGGGCAGCGTGAAGGAAGCAAGCGTTGCATCGTCGAGCCGCCGCACTTCCGACGTATTTTGCAGCACATCGAGCGTGCTCAACTGCAGTGCGCCCCGCAGGCGCTTGGCCTGGAAGAAGGCCCACTGGTCGCCGGTCTTTGACTGCTGTTGCGCGGCCAGCGCCCGGCTGTACTGCGCTCGGGTCATTTCGCTGGATGCCAGTCCCGCCAGCATCGTCGCCACCACGGTCATGACCACGGGCGTGGTGCTCAGGATCTTGCCCCAGAGCGTTTGTGGAACGTCGGCTTTCAGTTGCTCCGGTATTTTGAGCTCGGGCATTTAAATCTCTCCCTTCCCTCGACCGGCGGGACACGTATCTTTGCCTGTCCGCCACGCAGCAAGCGCCCTCGAATAATGCCACGCCTGCGCCGGTTTTCGCCCGCAGTTTCGCGGCTCGCGCGCCGCCACAGGCTCCGATCGCCGCGGGCGCTGAGGTACACTCTCCGTCGGTGATTCGTCCTCCATCGTTTGCCTATCGCCGAAGCTCACGCGGTAGGCCACACCACGGGGAGCAGGAACTCCTCTGCGACGCGGTGCCTCTCGCGTCGCTGGCGGAAAGATACGGCACGCCGCTCTATGTCTATTCAGCCACGGCGATTCGCGCGCGGTTGCGCGCGTTCGACGCCGCGTTCCGGGGCGTTCCCCACACCGTGTGCTATTCCGTCAAGGCCAACTCGTCGCTGGCCGTCTTGCGGCTGGTGGCGCGCGCCGGCCACGGCTTCGACGTCGTCTCCGGCGGGGAATTGGAGCGCGTGCTGCGCGCCAGCCCGCGCTCGGCGCGCAAGACCGTGTTTTCCGGAGTGGGAAAATCGCACGACGAGATGGCGTTCGCGCTCCGCGCCGGCATTCTGCTCTTCAACGTGGAGAGCGAAAGCGAACTTCGCGCTCTGGCAGAGACTGCGCTGCGACTTCGCTGTCGTGCGCGCATCGCCTTTCGCGTGAATCCCGACCTTCCCGCCAAGACTCATCCGTATATCTCCACGGGGCTGCGTCACCACAAGTTCGGCGTGCCCCTCCCAGATGCGGAGCGGCTCTATAGCGAAGCCGCGCGGCATCCTGCCCTCCGCGTCGCGGGAGTGAGCGTGCACATCGGCTCGCAGATTTCAGACCTCCGCTCGTTCGCAGCCGCGCTCGAACGCGTAGCCTCCCTGGTGCGAGGCCTGCGCCGCCTGGGGCTTGCGATCCGCTATGTGGACGCGGGAGGCGGCCTTGCAATTCCCTACAACGGGGCGCGGCAGGATTTCCGCCGGCAATTCGCCGCCTATGCACGCGCGGTTCTGCCTCCCCTGCGCGGTCTCGGCGTTCACATTCTACTCGAGCCCGGCCGGTCGATCGTCGGCCCTGCGGGCGTGCTCCTGACTCGCGTTCTTTACAGGAAGACGAACAGCAGCAAGCGCTTTCTCATCGTGGACGCTGCAATGAACGACTTGATTCGCCCGGCTCTTTATAGCGCGCAGCACGAGATCGTCCCCATCCGGCTCGCCCCACCCGGTGCAGCGCGAAGGGAAAAGACCGACGTTGTCGGCCCCATTTGCGAGTCCGGCGACTTCTTCGCCCATGGAATATCTCTCCCCGCTGTCTCCGAGGGCGATCTGCTCGCCATCCTCGATTCGGGAGCCTACGCCGCCAGCCTCGGCTCCAATTTCAACTCGCGTCTGAAACCGCAGGAAATTCTCGTCAACGGCAGCTCTGCGCGATCCATCCGCCGCCGGGAGCACGCCGCCGACCTGATGCGCCTGGAATTGCCTTAGCCTCGTACACGCGAGGTGCCGCACACAGGTTCTTGACTGTTGGCGTGGCTGGGATAATGCTGTGCACCAGGATTGGAGGGTCGCCGCCCTGCTTCGGCTCTCCCCTCGTGGCGCCCCGTCGAAGGCGGGCGGGTGAATTCGCAGGCTGCGGCGGGCTCGAAACGGGGGGCTGCACAGAATGAAGGACCGGCTGGCGGCGGTGCTCAAAGCACCCGCGCACTCTGCAGCCATACTTGTGGTCGCAGGTGCAGTCGTGTCCCTCGTCGGCTATGCGGCAGGCTCGAAAGCCCTCCAGGCGTTGTTCCTCGGCTCCGCGGACGCCGGTCCCGCATCAGCGTTCTGCTTTCTATTCCTCGGCGTCTCGCTCTGGTTTCTGCGTCCGCCGTCCGGCGACTTCTGGCATCGTTGGGGCCCGGGAGCGCGCTTGCTGCCTGCATTTGGAGTAATGGCCTACGCAGGACTGCACGTACTCAGTTCACTCCGCGAATCGAGCCGGGCCGCTGCTGTACCTGCCGCACCAGGCGGTGTTCATCCAAATGCGGCGATCTGCTTCGTCCTCATCGGGCTCGCGCTCCTCGTCATGGATCCGGGGAACACAAGACGCGTTGCGCGCGGTCAGTTGTTGTGCCTGGGCGCGGGAGCCATAGCTCTCGCTGCGCTGCTCGCCGGAAGTTACGAAGACACCGCAGCAGGCCAAATGGGCGCGATTATCCTCATGCCTCCCGCAAGTTCTATCGGCATACTGCTTTTGGCCGCAGGCTTCCTGATGGAGCGATTCGAGGGCGGTTTGCTGGAGGTGACGCACTCGGACAGCGCCGGCGGGGTTATGGCTCGCCGCTTCCTTCCCGCAGCGATTCTGATTCCGCCCCTGCTCGGCTATCTGTGCTGGCACGGAAAAAACCTGGGTCTGTATTCGTTCGAGACCTGCCTGCTGCTGTTCGCGCTTTCCAACATAGTGGTTTTCTGCGGACTCGTCGTGCGCACTGCGCTCTCGCTCCACGTGGCCGACCGCGAACGCCAGCGGGCCCAGAACGCCCTGCAACAGGCCAACGAGATGCTCACCGAATGGGTGCGCGAGCTCGAGGTGCGCAACAAGGAGACTTTGCTGCTGAACGAAATGGGCGACCGGCTGCAAACCTGCCTCACGACCGAGGAAGCATGCGCCGTAATCACCAAATCCGCCCTTCAGCTTTTTCCGAACGACTCCGGCGCGTTGTTCGTCACCAACGCCTCCAAGAACCTGGTCGAGGTAATGGCCGTGTGGGGAGGATTCGCCGCGCAGGAGCCCGTGTTTCCACCGGAGAGCTGCTGGGCGCTGCGCAGCGGCCGCGTTCATCGCGTGGACGATCCCACCAAGTCGTCCATTTGCGCTCACGTTCGTCCGGGAATCCGCAACGGCTACCTCTGCGTGCCCATGGTGGCGCAGGGCGAGGCCATCGGCGTCCTTCACCTGGAGATGGGACCGCCGCCGCCCGATGGCCGGCCGGTGATGACCGACGCGAAGAACCGGCTGGCGCTCTCCGTGTCCGACCATCTCGGACTCGCTCTGGCCAGCCTGCGGCTCCGCGAAACGCTCCACATTCAGTCCATCCGCGACCCGCTGACCGGCTTGTTCAACCGGCGCTACATGGAAGAATCGCTGGAACGCGAGCTGCGCCGGGCCGACCGCAAGCAGCGGCCGCTCGCCGCGCTGATGCTCGACCTCGACCACTTCAAACGGTTCAACGACACGCTCGGCCACGCAGCTGGCGACGCCGCGCTGCGCTCTATCGGAAACTTCCTGCAATCCCGCATGCGCAAGGACGACATCGTGTGCCGTTACGGCGGCGAGGAATTCACGATCATCATGCCGGAGTCGTCGCTGGAGATTGCCACGCAGCGCGCCGAGCGCCTGCGTGAGGATTGCAAACGCCTGGAAATCTCCTTGAACGGGCAATTCCTCGGAAACGTCACGTTTTCCGTGGGAATCGCCTGCTTCCCCGACCATGGCACGACGGCCGAGCAGCTCCTCCATACTGCCGACCTTGCGCTCTACCGCGCCAAAGCCGCCGGCCGTGATTGCGTGATGGCCGGCGCGCGCCCGACGGAGACCGCCGCGCACTGATTTCGGAGCGCCGGCCGCGTCGCGGGGTTTGTCGCGGCGCGGAAAAAGCTATTCGCCCCCGGATGACCCTGCGTCGGACGCCGAACCGCTTACGGCGGCTGCAGCGGCAGACTCGGGCTGGGAAGCTGCTTGCTCCGCGGCAGCGGCCGGAGCGGCGGCGGGCTCTATTCCTGCCTGCACTTCATCCACTGCTGGCGGCGGGACCGCGGGCGCGGCAGCCGCAGCAGGCATAGCTTCACCCTGAGTTTCTTTCGGAGGTGCCGGAGCGGTGAGCGCACGAAAACGCCCTGCCAGCGCCTCAGCAAACAGATCCACGAGGAATCGCGCGGCGGCTCCGCTCTCGTCGCGTTCCGGAAAATACTCGCACAGCTCGATGGCAAGTAGTTGCGGGGAGGCCGCGACCTCGGCGAGCGCCTCGCGAATGTGCGATGCGGTCAGCGAACCCTCGGCCGGAAAACCGCAGGCCGTGAAATCCGGGCTGGAAACCACGTCCACGTCGTAATGCAGGATGAAAGGCGTCTGTTGCGAGTGAATCCGCTCGATGGCTTCGCGGGCGGTCGTCGCGAGGCCGCGCCGAAGAATGTCGGCGGCATAATACGCGCGAAGCGGCGTGGTGAGCAGCACTTGCTCCTCGGGCGGATCGAGCCGCTCGATCCCGTAGAGCGCCAGATTCGGCTCGCGGACCATGGGCATGTCCGCGGAGAAGCGAACAATCTCCGCGGCGCCGCGGCCGATCAGGTGCGACACCGTCATTCCGTGGACGCAGCCGGAGGGAGTGGTCGTGGGCGTGTTCAGGTCCGCGTCGCGGTCCATCCAGAACACGCCGACTTCGCGATAGTAACGGCGCACTCCCGCGACGGTTCCCGGAGTAATGGCGCAATCGCCGCCCAAAATAATCAGGAGCGCGCCGGATTTTACGGCCAACTCCACTTTCCCGCGCAGGGCGCTCATGGCCTGCACGACGGCGCCGGTATTTCGCGCGCGTGGGTGCTCTTCGTCGGGTTGATACAGGAAGGTGGGAGTATCGCCGTGGTCGATGACTTCGTAGCCGGCGGCTTCCAGCCGCGCCGCAAGGCCCGCGGCGCGCAGTGCTGCGGGTGCGCGCTCGGCTCCCGGCCCGTGTGAGCCTGCGCTCGAAGGGACCCCAATCAACGCGACCTTTTTCGGGTCGCGGTGGATTTTAACCGCCAAGCACCTGCCCTTTCCCCCCTGTTCGTTCCGTCCCAACTCCCGCTCCCGATGATTCGGGCTTCGGGATCGGACGGGACGCCCCTAGTGCGCCGCCGGCCCGACCGCGGCCGCAGCAGGAACAATCGAAACCAGTTCCGGCGGCAAAGTGAAGCGCACGTCTTCACGAATAAAGTCGAGGTCGCTCTGCTCGCTGAACCCGAGGCTGGCCAGCCGCTCGCTCACTTGCTGCACCAGGATTTCGGGCGCCGAAGCGCCTGCCGTCAGCCCCACGCTGCCCACTCCCTCGAGCCAGGCGGGGTCGATATCATTTGCGTCCTCAATCAAGCGCGCTTGCGTTCCGGAGCGCTGCGACACTTCCACCAGGCGATTGGAATTGGAGCTGTTTGCCGAGCCGACGACGAGGATCAGGTCCACTTCCTTGCCGATTTGCTCGACAGCTTCCTGCCGGTTCTGCGTCGCGTAGCAAATATCGTCGGAGGCGGGCCCCAAAATGTTCGGAAAACGCTGCCGAAGGCGCGCAACGATTTCCTGCGTGTCGTAAAGGCTGAGCGTGGTCTGCGTCAAGAAGGCGAGACGATTCGGGTCCTCCACCTGGAGGCGGTCAACCTCCTCAACGCTGCCGACGACAAGCGTGCGGTCGGGCGCTTCGCCGGAAGTGCCGACGATTTCCTGGTGGTCGCGATGGCCGATCAGGATGATGGTGCGGCTCTCGCGGGCAAAGCGCAGCGCTTCCATGTGAACTTTTGTAACCAGCGGGCACGTGGCGTCAATCACGCGCAGGCTGCGGGTGCGCGCCTGGTCGCGGACGGCGGGAGGAACGCCGTGTGCGCTGAAGATGAGCACGGCGCCGTTCGGCACTTCCTCGACGGACTCCACGAAAATGGCGCCGCGGAGACGAAGCTGGTCCACTACGTAGCGGTTATGCACGATTTCGTGGTGGACATAGACGGGTGGACGGAAGATTTCCAGGGCGCGCTCGACAATTTCGACGGCGCGCACCACTCCGGCACAGAATCCACGGGGGCTGACGCGAACCAGCTTACGCTGCGGGCGTGCTTCTGAGTTTGTCGTGGTCGGTATCTCCCTCACAAACCTCGTATGATACACGAGTTGCAGGCGCTATTGAAACCGCCCTGTGTCTATGTAGCGCCGATCTTCAGCTCCTCATCTCGTACCGCTCCCGAACCTTCGGGGCTGCCCCCTCCTCTTCGCCCTTCCCGCTCATTAGGTTGTCATCCCGAGGAGTCCCCGACGATGGACCCGCTCTTTTCGGAAGCCGGAGCGCCGTACGCCCCCTCAATTTAGCCCAGCCCGCCAGGGCTGGGACTTGGCGAAGGCAGGCCTGCCCGCCGCGGCGGTTGGCGAGTACAGCGCCGCGTATAATCCAAGCCCGCCGTCTCAACTTGCGAATGACAAGCTCTGTTTCGGGAAAAGCCCCGTCTCACGTTGAGATCTAGAATGCCTCAGATTTTACTTGACTTTCTATTACTACTATGTTATCATAACTGCGGGGTGGATTTCGATGTTTCTCCTGATTCATACTCGTGGACACAAGTTTCATCGCGATGCAAATTTTCCGTCCTTTAGAATCAACACGTTGCACACTCAATTTTTCGTAACCTCTTTATTCCCAGGCGATTGCGCATTCCCAGGGGGGTGGGGGTACCCAATTTCTAAGCCACGCCATTGCAATACCTTACGAATTCCCATTCCAGCCTGTGCGCTAGATGCGCGCCCAGACTTGAGTAACGCGTGCAATCCCCACGAGAACCGTATCGTCGGCGGCAATTCGACGCAGTTCCGCACAGATCGATTGCAGTTCCTGGTCAGTCGAGACGCCGGAGGCGACGATGGAGGGCGCGGCTTCGCGGAGCGTCATTTCCCAGAGCAATTTGCAGGGGCCGCGCAGGAACACCGGCTGGCTCATGCGGACTTCGGGAGCGGCGAAGCCGGCCTCTCGAAACAGGCGAGGAAGCTCGAGTCCCGCACCCGGCTCGAGGCCGCGCCAGCGGTCGACGGCGTTGCTGATTTCGACCAGACGGCGGTAGGCGTCAGAGGCAGGCTCGCTAAACGTGCCCGCATGATCGTAATCCTCGCTAACCAGCAGACCACCCCGCTTGAGCAGAGCGCGCATCTCGGCGAGCGCCATGCGGCGGTCCGGGAGGTGGCAGAGCAGGAAGCGGCAATAGATGAGATCGAAGGAGGAGCGGCGAAGCCCGGTATCGCAGGCGCCTGCCCGAACAAAGTTCAAGTTCGAAATTCCGAGAGCGGCGGCGTTTTTCCGCGCGAGCTGCAACTGCTCTTCGCTGTTGTCCACCAGAGTGACGCTGCCGGAAGGGCCGACAATGCCCGCCATCCACGCAGCGAAAAGGCCGGCGCCGCCGCCCAGCTCTGCGACGCGCATTCCGGGTGTGAGTCCGGCGGCGAGCAGCAGTTCGCGAGACGCGGGGCTGAAGATCTCGTCGAGCAGAAGAAGCCGCGGCTCCGCCGCGACACCGGTGGCCAGCACATAACCCTTCTCGGAAGCGTCAGACGGCATGCCAGGACAAACCTTGCCCAATACTATGCAGCGGAGGCGATAAAAGGAAGCATGGGATTCACGTACATGTGGCGTACGGTTGTGGGTTAGAGTGCCGGGGCCGGAGTGGACGCGGGAGGAGAGGGTGGCGGGGCTGAAAGTCGATCTCGAAGCACAGCGGCCGGCGATGGCAAAGCTGGCCTTCCTGATAGGGAAATGGGAAGGCGAGGCTCGGATCTATCGCGGTGGGGGCGGGCCGGGCATCCAAAAACGCGAAAACCGAAACTCGAAAAACGAAACTCGGGAAAAACTGGAAGTGTTTCATATGACGGAAGAGGCGAGCTGGCGGCTGGACGGCTTGATCCTGTTGATTGAGGGGACCGGAAGGAACATGGCGGAGAGAATTCGCGCGACAAGGGAGGGCGGGGCAAGCACCGCCCCTACGGGAGGCCAGAGGCCGCCGATCCAAGCACTCGGATTCCTTTGCTACGACGATGCGGAGCAGACCTACCGGTTCCGGGCGTTCAATGACGGCCGGTTCCTGGAATCGGAAGCGAAACTGGCGCACGACGGGAAGGGCCTGGAATGGGGATTTGCCGTCGAACACGTGAGGACGCGAGCAGTGCTGCGCATCAACGAACGAGGGGAATGGACGGAAGAGCATCAAATTACGATTGGCGAGCAACCAGCGAGGAGATTCATGGAAGTGGTCGTGCGAAAAAAGGGCTAAGAATGGAAAGCAGAGCGAAGCAGGCGGAACACAAGCGCCCTTCGACTCGCCCACCTTGGCGGGCTCGCTCA
Source organism: Candidatus Acidiferrales bacterium (assembly GCA_035624135.1). Taxonomy (GTDB): domain Bacteria; phylum Acidobacteriota; class Terriglobia; order Acidiferrales; family UBA7541; genus JOPF136. The sequence goes on from DASPSB010000071.1 coordinate 9,396, forward strand.
GGGTCAGCATCCTGCTCGGATGCTGAGAGGGGGGAATGACGATGCGAGTGGGATGGCTGGTGCTGGCGATGATGATGGCTGCTTCGCTCGGCGGAGCGACACGGCAGAGGGACACTTCCGGAATTGCCGCGGTGCGCGCGGAGTGGGCGAAAGACCTGCACGACAAGAAGCTGGACGCGTTTGTCGCGCTGTACACGCCTGAGGGCCAGTTCCTTACAGAAACGGGAGATCGCTTCGCCGGGCATGACGCGATTCGCGAGCTGGGGCGGAAGGCCATGGACATGTTCAGCAGCGATCTGACATTCGAAAGCAAGGTGACCGATATCTCCGGCGAGTTGGCGTACGACAGCGGCGATTACCACGAGACGCTCGTCACCGCCGCGGACGGAAAGGGACTGCACATAAAAGGAACCTACATAATGGTCCTGCGGCGGCAGACGAATGGCCGGTGGCTGATTGCGGCGCAGATGTGGAGCGCGGCACCGTCGTCGGATGCGTTGCCGCATTAGGAGCGGAACAGGCCTGAGAGTGGTTCAGGGGTTGAAACCCCTAAAACCTTCGACGCTTTTCGGCACGGTTGAAACCGTGCCCTGACGCGGCTCGCGGCTCCGAGTCCAAGATCTTGCTGAAGGGAGATATCGAACGATGCTGCTGAAAGGACAGAGGGCGATCATCACAGGAGGAGGGCGAGGGATCGGGCGTGCGATCGCGCTGCGATTTGCCCAGGAAGGCGCGTCGGTGCTGGTCGCGTCGCGAACGGCAGCGGAAGTGGAAGCGGTGGCGGATGAAATCCGGTCACAAGGGTTCACGGGAGGAGGACGCGCCGTGGCACTCGCGGCGGACGTCTCACAGCCGGCGGCCTGCGAGCAGGTTTACCGCGCGGCGGTGGATGCGTTTGGCGCGGTGGACATCCTGGTGAACAACGCAGCGATTTTCGGGACGGTCGAGCCGGTCCAGAATATTTCGCCCGAGGAATGGGACGCGGTGCTGGCGACGAATCTGCGCAGCGCGTTCCTGCTGTCGCGGCTGGTGGTTCCGGGAATGCTGGAACGCGCGCGCGGAGTGATCCTGAACATCTCGACGGTGGGAGCGAAGATGGCGTTCGGGTTCAACGGGCCGTATGCAGCGTCGAAGGCGGGCCTGCTGGCGCTGACGCGAACGCTGGCGGCGGAAACCTCGGGACGGGGGTTACGCGTGAACGCGATTTGTCCGGGGCCGGTGCCGGAGACGAAGATGTCGCGCGAAATCGGCGAGGGGCTGGGGCGCATGTTCGGGCGGGAGCCAAAAGCCTTTCTAGAGGGCGCGATCAAAGGAATTCTCCAGGGGCGGGCGCAGACGGCGAGTGAGATTGCGGCGGCGGCGGCGTTTCTGTGCTCGGAGCAGGCGTCCGCGATCACAGGACAGGCGCTGAATGTGGATGGAGGGATGGCGTTTTACTAGTGCGAGCGCTCTCGGCGCGGCTAATCCCGATCCCGAAGTCCCGAAGCTTCGGGACTCGGGACGTGCCCTGACGATTCAAAATGTTGCGTCAGGGCTTGGCGGTGTGCGCGGGCGCAGCGGGCTCTGAAGATTGCGGGACGACGGCAACGTCGGCCGCAGGCACTTTCGCAGCGTTGCTGGGAGAAGCGCTTGGCGCCGGCTTCGCAGCGTCGGCGGGAGCAGCGTCGGCGCGGATGATCGCGTGCGTCAAGAGCCAGCGCAGCTCAAACCGCTGCCTCTCGATCACGCGGTCCTGATAAATATCCAGAGCCGTGAGCCCCACGACAACGACACAAAGAATCGCAACCAGAAAGCCCCTCGATGTCTTGGTCGATTCCATGGGCAGAGGATATGCAGAAGCTTTCACATTCACAACCCCCCGGAAGTACTAGCGTGCACGGAGAGCACAACCCTGTCCGAAAAACGCGGGACTGTACGGAGGGACAGGAGCCGCTCCATGCAGACCGGGGCAGAGAGGGACAGAGGAAGGACGAAAGGCAAACCAAAGCAAGGGAGGGCGCAGCCCTCTCGCCTCGCTCAGGATCACGAAGCGTGACAAGCAGCGCCCCTACGAAGAGACGGCCGGCAGGCAGGCGCCGGCGATACGATTGGCTCTATTTGTATTCGAAGGGATAGCGGTCGCCAGCCAGGATGGCGACAGCAACTTCGCGGCGCAGGGCAATGGGATTGCTTGGCTCGCGTTTGGAGAAGCGCTTGAGCGCCATCATCTGGGTTCGGAGCATGTCGCCATCGGCGACGGCGCCGAGAACGGTGCGCGCTTCATGTTCGATGCGGTCGGCCGCATCGGAGAGGAAGGCGCGCATGGCGGCGGACATGACGCCGGCATCGCCCGCACCAGGGCGGGCCGCGGATTTCTGGACGCGCAGGAGCGAGGATTCCATCGCGTAGGCGTCCATGGCGATATTGGCGAGCGCAGCGACGATTTCCTGATTGTCGGGATCGGCGAGCTTGTCGCGGAGCTTCTGCACAGCGCTGCCGGCGGCGAGGAGGAAGACTTTCTTGGCGCTGGCGACCATGCGCTCTTCTTCGGCGAAGCGATCGCCGGAGCCTTCTTCGAAGGACGGGCCGGCCAGGATTTCCTCCATGAGCTTCATGGCTTTGGGAATGAGGGGGAGAACGCCGCCCATGGCGCGCTTCATGAGCATCTGGATGATGAGCATGCGATTGATTTCGTTGGTGCCTTCGAAGATGCGGTTGATGCGGCTGTCGCGGTAGGCGCGCGCCACGGGATAATCCTCGTGATAGCCGTAGCCGCCGAAAATCTGCACGGCCTCGTCCACAACGAAGTCCAGGGCCTCGCTGCCGTAGATCTTGCTGATGGAACTTTCGATGGCGTATTCCTCGAGGGCCTTCATCATGTGCTGGGTTTTGCTGGCGCCGGCCTCGGCGGCGGCCATGAAGGAATCCATCATGCCGGCGGAGCGGTAGATCATGGACTCGACGGCGAAGGCGCGGATGGCCATTTCAGCGAGCTTCTGGCGGATGATGCCGAATTCGGCGAGCTGCTTGCCGAAGGCGGTGCGTTCCTTGGCGTATTTCGAGGCGACTTCGAGGGTGCGTTTGGCGCCGCCGAGGCAGTAGCAGCCCAAGCTGAAGCGGCCAGCATTGAGCGTGTTGAAGGCGACGATGTGGCCGCGGCCGATCTCGTGGAGCAGGTTTTCTTTGGGAACGGGCGCATTCTCGAAGAAGAGCGCAGAGGTGGAGCTGCCCTTGATGCCCATCTTCTTTTCTTCGGCGCCGACGGAAAAGCCGGGAGTGCCCTTCTCGACGAGGAAGCAGGAGATCTTGTCGCCGTCCACCTTGGCGAAGACAACGAAGAGATCGGCGTAGTTGCCGTTGGTGATCCACATCTTCTGGCCGTTGAGAATCCAGTTCTTGCCGTCCTTGGAGAGATCGGCGCGGGTGCGCAGGGCCTGGGCGTCGGAGCCGGCCTGGGGCTCGGAGAGGCAATAGCAGGAAATGAGCTCGGCCGAGGCGATCTTGGGCAGGTACTTCTTCTTCTGCTCCTCAGTGCCGAAATAGACGATGGGGATGGTGCCGATGCCGGAATGGCCGCCGTGAGTGACGGAGAATCCGCCGTACGCGGAGAGTTTCTCGGAAAGCAAAGTGGCGGCCACTTTGTCGAGGCCCGCGCCGCCGTATTCCTCGGGGATGGCGCCGCCGAGCAGGCCGAGGCCGCCAGCTTTTTTGAGCAGGCCGATCATGACGCCGGGCTTCTGGTGCTCGAGATCGTCGATGAGAGGAACGACTTCGTTGTTGATGAATTCCTCGGTGGTCTGGCCGATCAGCTTCTGCTCGTCGTTGATGTCGGCTGGAGTGAAGACGTCGTCGGGGCGGGGGCTTTCCACCAGAAAGCTGCCGCCGCGGGCGACGGTGTGGGAAAGGGTAGAGGTGGCCATGGCGTTCCTCGCGCGTAGCGAAATTGGCCGGGGGGCGAAGGGAATCGAACTGAGCCCGGCCGGCTCGGAACATCCTACCGGGAAGAGCGGCTGGGAGCAATTCGCACGCGGCGGCGGGAGCGGATGGCTTTAGCCAGAGCGAGGGTCACATTGCTCCAAGCGGCTTCGAGGGCGGGAAGCAGAGTGGTCCTGGTGGCGGCGCGAAGGAACACGCGAGTGCATCCCTGGCGGCCCCAAGCGCCCGCAGATGGGGAGAAAACGGCGGGCGCATCGTGCATAAAGTCGGCCTGTTGTTCCGAGGTGAGCTTGACCATGCCCCAGTTGCGGTCGGGATAGGAGAGAGTGGCAAAGATTTTTCCACCGACCCGGAAATCGGGATGGCGCTGGTGCGCCGCTTCGGTTGCTCCCGCGAAGCTGAGGGCCAGCTTGCGAAAGGCGTGAGGAGTCATTGCGGAGCCTCCGGAGGGAGTATACACAGGGGCGCGCAGGCGTCCATGCGGCCATATGGACAGTAAAGTTTGTCTTGACAAATAGAATTGTCCAATGTACGGTGTGCGCACCATGGCGGCACAGCCGAATCTCGCAGTGCTCGATAGCGCGTCCAGCGCGGCTGCGGTGCTCGATCCGCTGCGCCAGCGAATCCTGGAATTGCTGGTACAGCCGGACTCCGCCGCCGGCCTGGCGCGGCGCCTGCGGCTTCCCCGCCAGCGGCTGAACTATCATGTGCGGGAACTGGCGCGCGCCGGACTGTTGCGGCGGGCGGGACGGCGGCGGAAGCGCAACATGATCGAACAGTGCTACGTGGCCACGGCGCGAAGTTACGCGCTTTCTCCGGAATTGCTGGGACGGCTGGGCGCGGATCCCCGCCGGGTGGAAGACACACTGAGCGCCGCGTACCTGCTGGCGCTGGCGGCGCAACTGCAGGCGGAGCTTGGGCGGGCCAGCCGCGAAGCGACGGCACAGGGAAAACGGCTGACGACGCTTTCGATTACTTCCGAGTTTCGATTCGAGAGCGCGGAACAGCGGGCGCGGTTCGCCCGGGCGCTTGAGGCTGCGGTGGTGGACGTGATCGGGCGGTACGCTTCGCCAGCGGAGCGCGAAGACGGGAGCGCGGGCCCGGGACGTCCCTACCGATTGATAGTGGGTTGCTATCCCGTGCCACCGAAGAGCGATTCCGACAAAACAAACGAGGAAAGGAAAAAAACATGAGTCCAGAATCGGGAGCGGCGCCCATCGAGCATCGCGGACGACGGCTGGAAAAGGAAATTCGAATCCATGCGCCTGCGGAGAGAGTGTGGGAGGCGTGGGCGGACCCGGTGAAGATTTCGCAATGGTTCGTGGACCGGGCGGAGGGGTTTGCGGAGACAGGGGCGACGATCCAATGGTTCTTCGACTTCTTCAATTTCAAGATGGCGTATCACGTGCTGCGGTCCGAGAGGGGAAAGTCGTACGTAATCCGCTGGGCGGATGCGCCCACGGGGCGCGAGCCCGGCCTGTTCGAACTGACGCTGGCGCACGCGGGAGGCGAGACAACGCTGCGGCTGGTGGAGTCGGGTTTCCGCGAGGGCGCGGAATGGGACGAGGAGTATGAGGGCGTGTCGTCGGGCTGGACGATGTCGCTGGCGAAGTTGAAGGAATACGCGGAACATTACTACGGGCAGCCGCGGAAGACGTGGATGCTGCTGCGCGAGGCGGAGTACACAGCCGAGCGAAACGTGCCGTTGCAACGGACTGCGGAGGGACTGGCACGATGGCTGACGCGGTCGGGGTCCGTGGGAGCGGTGGGCGAGACGTGCCGGCTCGCGTTGCAATCGGGAGAAACGGTGAGCGGGCGAGTGCTGGCGCTCTCGAAGAGTGAAACGTGTGTGAGCTGGGACGAAGTGCGTGGGACACTGGAGTTCAAGGCATTTGCGATGGGGCCAAAGAAGGTGATCGGGCTGTGGGGTTCCGCGTGGGCTGACGGCGCGGCCCGGCTGGAAGCGGCAAAGCCGGCAATGGAAGCGGCGCTCGACCGGTGGGCAGCGGCGCTCGCGGGGCGATAGGAAGCAGCGGGGAGCTATCCCGGAGGTGGATGAGAAATAGATGACGGATGGCTCGGCAAGACAGCTCAAACGGCTGAAGAAGGAAATCGAAATCTCGGCATCGCTGGCGGCGCTGTGGAAGGCGCTGACCGATGGGGAGGAGTTGGCGCGGTGGTTTCCCTTGTCCGCGAGCGTAAGACCGGGCGAGAACGGAACGATTTTTCTGTCGTGGGGCGAGGGGTGCGAAGGCGAATCGCGCATTGTGGCATGGGAGCCGCAGAAGCTGCTGCGCGTGAACCAGCAAGCCTGCGAGTTTGCGGGGCCGGAGGGCGTGACGATCGAATGGAAACTGGAACAGCGCGGCGGAAAGACGCTGCTGCGGCTGGTGCAATCGGGATTCACCGACGGCAGCGCCTGGGCAGAGGAATACTTCGGCTCGACGGAGTACGGCTGGAGCTTCATGCTGGTGAATCTGCGGCACTATCTGGAACGGCACGCGGGAACTCCGCGCCGCGTGGCGTGGCCGCGGCGGAAAATCAGCCTGACGCGAGAAGAGGCCTACCGGCGGCTCGCGGCGCCTGGGGGATTGTTCCGTGAGGGAGCGGGCGGCCTGCGAGAGGGCGACGAATATATGCTGGAATCGGCAGCCCGTGAGAGCTTCGAGGGCACGGTGGAATTCGTACGGCCGCCGCGAGGCTTTTGCGTTTCGGTGCGGCATCTGAACGACGCGCTCTTCTGGCTGACGATCGAAGGGATTGCCGGGGAGCACGAGGCGCAGATCTGGCTTTCCACATACAACTTGCCGCAGGCGAAAGTGGAAGCGCTTGAACGGCAATGGGCCGAAACGCTGAAGCACGTACTGGATCCTGAGGGGAAGCCATGAAATGGGTTTGGAGAACCTTCGGCGGAATCGCAGCGCTCGTGGTGCTTTGCGCCGCCGGGCTTTGGCTTTACGGTCTGCGGCCCAGCCATGGGCGAAACTCGGCGACGATCGAAATCAACCGCCCCGCGGCGCAGGTGTGGCGCTACATGACTAACGACGAGCTGACGAAGAAATGGGTCAGCGGGCTCGAAGAAATCCGTCACATGACTCCCGGCGTGACCGGAGCCGGAGAGAAACTCTATCTCGTGGAGGCCTACGAAGGAGAACGCTTCCCGATGGAAATGACCATTGAACGTGTGGTCGAGCCGCGCGAATTGACTTTCGTCTTGATCGGCGTGGGCGATCCCTCAAACAGCTTCACCGAAAAAGGCATCTATCTGCTCGAAGAGCACGAGGGAAAGACGCGCCTGACGCTCGCGGCGCAAACGGATTACCACGGATTTCTGCCCCGGCTGATGGAGCCCATCATCACAAAACAGGCGGACGCAAAGGTGGCAGGCGACCTGGCCCGGATGAAGGCCCTGGT
>DASPSB010000081.1:0-3879 GCA_035624135.1 Candidatus Acidiferrales bacterium
AAGTTTACGTCACCCCAGAACTCCAGCGCGTTGACGTTGAATAGGTGGCCCGGCAGCCCGGTGCGCCACATCACGTCCTGGCCGTAGCGCCCCTGGTAGGCCATGTTGTGCACCGTGAACACGACGGGGACCCGCGTGAATTCCGGGTCGTACCCATACACGCCCCGCATCAATACGGGGACTAGCGCCGTCTGCCAATCGTGGCAGTGAATCAGGTCCGGCTGCCAAATCTGCTTGGCAAGTTCGATCACGGCGCGGCTGAACAGTGTGAAGCGCTCCGGATTGTCGCCGTACGCCCCGCCGAACTCCCCGTAAATTCCGTTGCGGTCAAAAAACTCCGCCGCATCCACAAAGAAGTAGCGCACACCACGTAGCGGATCGCCTTCGCGGATCGCAGGAAAGTGCATGCGCGGCCCGATGGGGACCGTCAAGCTCGGCAACACCACGCGCCGCGTGCCAATCCCCCGGTAAAGCGGAAGAACGACGGCCACATCGTGGCCCTTGGCGGAAAGGGCTCGCGGAAGCCCTTCGAGCACATCGCCCAGCCCGCCCGTCTTCGCGTACGGCAGCGCTTCCGAGGCTGCAAATAGAATTTTCATCGCCTCATTCGAGAGGCATTCACGGTAAAGGAGGAAGCAGCGAGCGTCAAGCGCGTTCGCGGCCGGCCATTAGGCGCCGAACGGCATGAAAAAGCAATCCCTGCTACACTCCGGCGCCATGGGACGGCGCCTCGGCCAACATTTTCTGGAGAATGCCACATGGCGGGGGCGCGTCATCGAATCGCTGCATATCACCGCCGCCGACTCGTGGATCGAAATTGGAGCCGGCCGGGGCGAAATGACCGCGGAACTCGCCCGCCGCGCCGCACGCGTCCTCGCAATCGAGAAGGATCCCCCGCTCGCCCATCACTTGCGCCGACTGGCCGCGGCAACTCCCAACCTCAAACTGCTCCAGGCGGACATCCTGAAAGTTGACCTCGCCGCGCTGATCGGCGAAGCACAGCAGGCCCTGCCCGCCACTTGCGTTTTTGTTTACGGCAGCCTGCCGTACTACATCACTTCGCCCATCCTGCACCGGTTGTTTCCCCATGCCGCGGGTCTCGCGGCAATTTTCGTAATCATTCAACGCGAAGTGGCGGAACGCCTGGTGGCACGGCCGGGGACGCGCGACTACGGCTACCTCTCTGTGGCGACGCAGTTCTACACACAGCCGGAGATTTTGTTCACGATTCCGCCCGGCGCGTTTCGCCCGCCCCCGCGCGTCACCTCATCGCTCGTGAGCCTGCGCGCGCCGGGAGCGGGTGCGCAGCTCGGCGTTACGGATGCGCGGGAATTTCTGGGTTTCGCGCAGGCCTGCTTCGCGCAGAAGAGGAAAAAGCTGCTGAACAACCTGCAAGCCCTCGTTCCGCGCGCTCAGGCGCTCGCCTGGCTGGCCGCAGCCGGGGCACCTCCCGCGGCGCGTGCCGAGCAGCTCACTCTAGGGCAGCTCGCCGCCATCTGGCAGGCCGCTGCTACTTCGGAGGCAACGTATCGCGCACGGCGCTCAGGCGATTAGGATGATTCGTGATGATTCCGTCCACTCCAATCGCGGCCAGTGCGCGCATTTGTGCCGGCTCGTTGATGGTCCAGGTGATTACTTTCAGGCCGCGCCGGTGAGCGTCGGCGACGAGTTCGGGCGTGACGCAATCACCGCGCGGCCCGATCTGCCGCGCCCCCACTCGCACTGCTTCCTTCACCATGTCCTCGCCTCCCGACTCGAACAGAAGCCCCGTCATCAGCAGTCGGTCGAGTGGATGAATGCGGTCGAGTACCGACGAGTCAAAGCACAGAACCACCGCCGCCTTCGATTCCTTTCTCCCGCGCAGCGCGCTGATCACCGCGCGTTCCACTCCGTATCCCGCTCCGCCCTTGATCTCGAGATAAAGGCTTAGATCCGCCTGGCCGGCGAGGTCGAGCAACTCCTCGATCGCAGGCATCTTTTCGCCCGCAAATTCCTTGGCAAACCAGCTTCCCGCGTCAAACTCGCGCAGCTCGTTGAAGGTGTAGTTCTTCACCAGACCGTCGCCGGTGGTAGTGCGATTCAGAGTGGCGTCATGAATGATGATCAGCCGGCCATCTCGCGAAAGATGCAGGTCGGTTTCGATGCATTCCGCTCCCAATTCCACGGCACGGCGGAAGGCGGCCATTGTGTTTTCTGGCGCTACGGCGGAGGCGCCGCGGTGCGCGATAACCCAGGGCAGGCGCATGCGGCCAGTATCCTAGTGCGCTTCGCCGCTGGGGGGAAGGGGCTACAGGATGAAGCCTCCCGGCCTGGCCCGCCCATTGTTCGCCCACTTAAGTGAGGGAGAGTAGTCTTGGGCGAAAGCTGCTACCGGGATCGCGTCCGCAGCATGCTCAATATCATGGCAATCTGTCCCGAGTGATAAATCACGTGTTGCACGATACCGTGCAGCATCGTCTCGTAGGGATAGTTGCGCCCGGGCACCTGTTTACTCAAATCCGAAGGTGGAAAGTTTCGCAGCCTTTCTTCGAGCTGATCGCGGCTCCGGTTCCACCGCTCCACGAGTTCATTCCAGGGAATCGGCGGCTCGGCCCATTCCTTTTCCGGCTCCCAGCGTGGTAGCGGACAGGTCTCGGAAGTGTTTCGAATCCTTTCGTTCCAGAGCAGCAAATGCTGCAGCAGCGCAGCGATCGAATGCGCCCCGTGGACGGGTGGCGTTGTCGCCTGCTCGGGCGAAGTGTTCGCAAGCAGCTCCGCAAGCGAAGGACCGTACCATGCGCCTTTGACTGTTGCCCTGCGGTACGCCTCGGCAATGTGCTGCATTTGGTTCACGTTCGTCGCCCACTCGCGCGGTTAGTGCCCGCGTCTCCCCCCGCAGAGCTTATATCATCCTGCGTGGCGCCGGCCTATAAGCTGTTCCCAGAATCTGGCCGAATCTCGCCTTCATTTTGGTTGAGCAAAAGCACTCGGCGAGATAGATTTCTGCAATGCGGAAAACCCCCGGCGAAATCACTAGGCCCTGTCGGAAATCAGCGATGGCCAGACAGCGAGTTTGCTCTCGCTTCGGCGTCGTGCTCGCACTTTTCGTTCTGTGCGCCGCGGCCGGCTTCCGGCGCAGTGGCGCGCGTCTGGCCGCCACAGGGCGCACGCATTTCGGGGACGACGCCATCGAACGTCGCGTCGAATCCATTCTCAGCCGGATGACGCTGGACGAAAAAATTGATCTGCTCGGCGGCGTGGACGGCTTTTACACGCGCAATATCGAGCGCCTCGGCCTGCCGCGATTCAGAATGGCCGATGGCCCCTTGGGGGTCCGCAACTACGGCCCCTCGACCACCATGGCCGCCGGCATCGCCCTCGCCGCCACCTGGGATACGCGTTTGGCGGAACGCGTGGGTCTGGAAATCGGACGAGACGCCCGCGCCCGCGGCGTCCACTTCCTGCTTGGCCCCGGCGTGAATCTCTATCGCGCGCCTATGAACGGACGCAACTTCGAATACTTCGGCGAAGATCCCTGGCTCGCCTCGCGGGTCGCGGTGGCCTATATCGAAGGCGTGCAGAGCCAGGGCGTCAGCGCCACGATCAAGCATTACATGGCCAACAACTCCGAATTCGACCGTCACAACACCGATGCAATAATCGAGGGCCGCACCCTGCGCGAGATTTATCTGCCCGTCTTTGAAGCCGCTGTGAAAGAAGCTCACGTCGGCGCCGTCATGGCTTCTTACAACCTCACCAATGGGCAGCATATGACGGAAAACGCGTGGCTCGATACCGAAATCCTGAAAAAAGAATGGGGATTTGACGGCGTGCTCATGTCCGATTGGGGTGCGACTTACAACGGCGTTGCGGCCGCAAATGCCGGACTCGATCTCGAGA
>DASPSB010000089.1:0-3173 GCA_035624135.1 Candidatus Acidiferrales bacterium
TGAGCGTGATGCTCAGCGGCGGATGGCGCTTCAGAAAAAGGGTCTTCGCCGAGCCGTCGTCGCGCGAATACTCGCCGGTGGTCGCGTATTCTTCGAACTGCTTCTTCACTCCCGCCAGATTGAAATAGACCAGCCACCACACAGCAATAAGCGTCGGGACCGCCATGATCGCGAGGGCTATTTCTCGCGCCATCCCGCCCCTGGCCCCTCCCGGAATGTCCCGCACCAGCGGCGGCAGCAGAAAAAGAGCAACACTGCCCATCCCGAACCCGAACAGCATCAGGCCGCTGAACACCAGAATGCTGGCGCGCGCCCAGGCTTTCCGTTTCAGCAGTCCCAAGCCTGTGGCGATTCCCCACGCCGCAAAACCGAAATAGAAGAGGGACATCCCGATCATGGTCCCGCGTATGCCGAAGGGAGGCGCGGGCAGCGCCGGGTTGGAAGGCCCTCTCTGGAGCAACGGCAACGAAAAGGCCGTAACCGCGCCCATCACAGCGCTCATCGCGCTGCCGATAAACACCACCACTGCGGCTAACGTGATCCCGTTGGATCGCTCGCCTCGTTGCATCTGCATCTCGCTTGGGGCTGCTTGGATTCCGGCTTCGTGGGTCGCCGGGCCTTCGTCGCCCGGGTCTTCGTGGAAATAACGCCTGACTAGCCCTTCGTCCGCTGCGGCACGTAGCCTTCCGGCAGCTTGGCCCCTTCGCCGAAGAAGAACTGCTCCATCTGCTCTTCCATCAATTTGTGCGCGTTCGGGTCCAGCGGATTCAGCCGGTATTCGTTCATGATCATCTTCGAATGCTCGATCCACATCTTCCAGGCTTCCGCCGACACGTTGTCGTACACGCGCTGGCCCAGCTCGCCGTTCCATGGCACGTAGTCGAGCCCGGGCATTTCCTTCCCGAACTTCACGCACTTCACCATGCGCGCTCCTGGTTTGGCGGGCGTGGCCGCGGGTTGTGCCACCGGCTGGGGATTGCAAAGCTCGTCGGCCATGGATGACTCCTGCTGGATTCCTTCCTGCACCAGCATACCGCATCCGTTGCGTCGGGGCACGCCTTCAGCCGTGCCATTGGGTGGCAGTCTTACGGCGGCTTTAGCCGCTGAGGTTCTCCGTCAGAATTCCTCGCGATTCCCCTAGTCCAGCAATTCAGATCTTATTTTCCTTCGCTGCCTGATAAAACTGCGCCACCGCCTTATCGATGCAGAATCCCCAGGCGAACAACCCCAGCGTCTTGTACTGCTCGGGCACTGCATAGCGCGCCTGCGCCTCGCGCAGCGGAACGCCCATCTGCGCCATTTGCCTCGCGTGCTGCGCCAGGTCCGCGAACACGCTCTTCTCCAGTTCCACCCCTTCCTGCCCGCACAAGGCTCCATGTCCGGGCACGAACACCGTCTTCCGTCCGTACCGCCCGAACACGTCCAGCGTCTTCAGCCAGCCCAGCACGTCCGCGTCGAACGTCACCGGATAGCTGTGATTGAAAATCAGGTCGCCGGTGAACACGACGTCCGCCTCCGGCACGCGCAGGATCAAATCGCCCGGCGTGTGTCCCGCATACGTTTCGATGACTACCTCGCGCCCGCCCAGGTCCACTTTCATTGGCAGTTCCGCCGGCTCCAACGAGCGGTTCGGCAGCGCCAGTGCCGTGTGGTCGATTCCGTTGGCCAGGAATTTCAGCGTATTCAAGTCGCCTTCCGCGTGCTTCTTGTCCTCTTCGGAAATCGCGGTGCGGATGTGCTCCTCGGCGGGCGCGAAGAAGGCGGCTTTGTCGCGGTTCTGGATCGAGATATACCGTTCCATCATCAGCGGCACCACTTTCGCGTGCGCCCAGATCGGAATTCCCGCCGCCGCGTACTGCGCGTTGCCGAACGAATGGTCGAAGTGGTAGTGCGAATCAATCGCTGCCTTCACCGCCGCCTTCGACACTTTCCCCAGCACGTCGAGCTGGAACGCTGCCCCCTTCGGCGACGCGTAACCCTCCCACAGGATTGCCGCCTCCTTGCCGATCACAAATCCGCCGTTGCACAGCGTGTCCATTCCCTTCGTCGGGTCGGAGATCACCGCGTAGATTCCCTCGCCGATCTTCCGTACTGCGGCAAATCCTGCATCCACCAGCGGCGGTGCGGCGGCTGCTTCCTGTGCCTGCCGCGACGGGATCCCTGCCGCCCGCACTCCCCGTGCGCTCCACGGGCTCGTCGCGAGCGCCGCTCCCGTCAGCGCTGCGCCCCGCAGAAAGTTGCGCCGCGTCATTTCAGCGTCTTTACGTTTGGCGTTCTTCATTCATTCTCTCCACGATTTGGCGTTCGTTTTCCGGCCGGCCACGTAGGCTATCCCGCCGCTTCCGCCGCGTCAAATCTCCATGTGGCGCAGGCACTCCTGCCTGCCCGCGTTTCCGCACGTCCGGCATTCTTCCCAATTGCGCCTTTGCCGATCCCCTCTCTATCCCTCGAATCCTAATCGGCTTCGATTCCTTTACACCCCTCCCTCTCGATGCTAGGTTGGTTCTGCACCCGGTCGGCTCCGCCATGGCGGACACGCATTCATCCTCCCGCTCTGTTTTCTCCCCGGTGCTCGTGGAGTCGCGCGAACGCCCCTTCCACCGCTGGCTCGACCGCTTCGAGCGCCGTGACTTCGACGAGCTCAGCCTCAATCTCGCTTCCACCCGTTCTCGCAACAATCGCCGTTGGAAAGCCCGCCGCATCGAAGTCAACGAATTCCGCGTCCCCATCGCCGGGCTCGGCCGCGAGCTGGACGGCCTTCGCATCGTCCATCTCACCGACATTCACCACGGCTTGTATTTTTCCGCGGAGGCCCTGCTCGCCGCCGTCGAACTCGCCAATTCGCTCGAGCCCGACGTTGTCGCCCTCACCGGCGACTTCGTTACCTACTCCCGCAATTTCGCTCACTCTGCCGGCGAGCTTCTCGGTGGGCTTCGCGCCCGCCGCGGCGTCTTTGCCGTTCTCGGCAATCACGATTTCCGTGTCGGCGCCGATCTCGTCACCCGCGCCCTCCGCCGCCACGGCATCGAGGTGCTGCGCAACCGCCATACCGTCATCCGCGCCGGCCCCGCGCTGCTTCACATCGCCGGCGTGGACGACCTCTGGTACAACCCCAATCTCGCCCGAGCCCTCGCCCGCATTCCCCGCGGCCGCCCCGTCGTTCTTCTCTCCCA
>DASPSB010000093.1:0-13316 GCA_035624135.1 Candidatus Acidiferrales bacterium
TGGAACTCTGTTCCTCGATGAAATCGGCGAGCTCCCGCTGATGACCCAGGCAAAATTGCTCCGCGTGCTCGAAGAGAAGAGGTTTGAGCGCGTCGGCGGAACGCAAGCCGTGGACGTGGATACGCGCATCCTCTGCGCCACCAACAAGAATCTGGAAGCGGCCGTCGCCGCCAAATCCTTTCGCGAAGATCTCTACTTTCGCATCGCAGCGGTTCCCTTGACTATCCCTCCGCTTCGCGAACGCGGTGACGACGTGCTGTTGCTGGCCGCGCACTTTCTCGAACGCTACTGCCGCGAACTTTCGAAACCGGACTTGAAGTTGAGCGACGGTGCGCGGGAAAGGCTGCTGGCCTACGCCTGGCCGGGAAACATCCGCGAGCTCCAGAACGCCGTCGAACGCGCCGTGATTCTGGCCGATGGCGCGGCCATCGAAGAAAAAGATCTGCGCATCCCCGCGGCGCGGCCCGAGCCCGGAGACGTTCCGGCGGGTGCCGTGGGCGAGGAATTCTCCTGGGAGGGCACGCTTGAGGATGTCGTTCAGCGTGCAGTCACCCGCGTCGAGCGCTCGAAGATTGAGGCGGTTCTGCGTGCGTGCAAATGGAACAAGACGCGCGCCGCCGAGCAGCTCGGCGTTTCGTATAAGACTTTGCTCAACAAAATTCGCGAGCTCGAGATTCCCGACTAATTGCGCTCCCTCACTTCGCTCCGGTCCCCCTGGCTAGGCCGTCTTCCCTTGTGCAGTGCGATCGATCCGCCGGTCCAGAGCTGATAACCCACATCAACAAAGCCTGCGTCGCTCATCATCCGGGCGAGTGCGTCGGGTGCAGGGAACTTCTGGACAGAAGCGGGCAGGTAAGCGTAGGCCTCATTGCTGCCCGAGATCGCTCCACCCACCATTGGCACAACATTTCGAAAGTAAAACCGGAAGAGCAAGCCAAAGAGCGGGCCGCGCGGCTCGGCGCACTCCAGAATGCCCACTTCACCACCCGGACGTAGCAGCCGGAAAAATTCCCGCAGCCCAATTTCGTAATTCGTTAGATTTCGGAACCCCCAGCCCATCGTGATCAGGTCAAACGTCCCGGGCGCGAAAGGAAGATTCAGCGCGTCGGCCTCGAGCCATGCAATTTGGTTCGTGGTTCCTGCGCTCGTCCCTTGGCTTTTTTCCGCGGCCCGGGTGAGCATCCCGTGCGCAAAATCACTTCCGAACACCGCAGCACCGGAGCTGCCCGTATGCGCCCCTCTGCGTTTCATCGCCAGAGCCAAATCGCCCGTTCCGCAACAGAGATCCAGAACGCGCGCGTGAGGCAGACGGAGGATGTGATCGAAAGTGGCCGCCGTGCGGCGCCGCCATAAACGGTCGAGATTCCCCGAAAGTAGATGATTCAGTAGATCGTAGTGCGCGGCGATCTCGCCGAACATGCGCCGGACGTATTGGCGCGCCTCCTGCTCTGTAGCCGCGCCTTCCGGCCGCGTGCCGGAAACTGGACTCTGCGTTGCCGACGTCATTTCTCGCGATTGCAAGTATACGGCCTATTTTCGGTCTGGCCCGTGCCTGCAGTCGCACGGTAAGCCATGCCCTTACTCCGGGCGCAGCTCGAGAAGGGTGCGCCGCAGCAGCCGCTCGGGGACATTTTCAGCGGAACGAACTTCACCAATCTGCCGTGGCAGGATGAATCGCAGCCGGCCGCTGCGCGTTTTCTTGTCGCCCCGCATCGCGGCGATCCACTTCGATGGAGGGATTCGCGGCAGCGGCCGTAAAGGACCCGCGGCGCGGACGAGAGTTTCAATGCGTGCCGCCTCCCGCGCGTCCAGCCACTCGATGGCCGCCGCGAGCCGGGCCCCGGCAATCAGGCCCCAGCCAACCGCCTCGCCGTGCAGAAATCGCCGGTATCCCGTCAGGGATTCGAGTGCATGGCCGAAGGTATGGCCCAGGTTCAAGGCCTCTCGTGGACCGCTCTCCCGCTCATCGCGGCACACGATTTGCGCCTTCAACCCGATGCAGCGCGGGAGTACCCAATCGAGCGCGGAATGGTCCAGTCGCAGTAGCTCTGTCATGCGGTTCTCGAGGAATTCGAAGAGATGTCGGTCGCCCAGAATCGCGTATTTGATGATCTCGTAGACGCCGGAACGAAATTGCCGCGGGGGCAGCGTGCGCAAGACCTCCGCGTCAACTAAAACGAGAGCGGGTTGATAGAACGCTCCCACGAGATTCTTCCCTTCCGGCAGGTTGACCCCGGTCTTCCCTCCGATTGCAGAATCCACCTGCGCGACAAGCGTCGTGGGAATGTGCACCAGCCGCACTCCGCGAAGATACGTGGCCGCTGCAAATCCCGCGACGTCTCCGACAACACCGCCGCCCACAGCAATAATGGTGCCGCGCCGGTCGAGCCCCGCGGCTGCCAAGCCCCGGCAGATCTTGCCCAGCGTGCCGAGCGTCTTGGCAGGTTCGCCGTCGGGAAACAGTACAGTTGTTGCAGCAGCCTGCGCTCCAATATTCCTGCGGATTGCGCGGCCCCAAGGTTTCCAGACACGCGGCGAGGAAAGACAAGCGATGCCTGTGGTGGGACCCAGCGCGCGCAGCAACTCGCCCGCGCGCCCCAACAGGCCGCGTTCGCACTCTACCGTGTAGGGGCCTGACGGCGTTTCAACGGAAATCGAGGGCATGGTTATAAGGGCACGCCACGCGGTAGCCCAATCGAGCAAGAACTCTACCACGCCGGCTGGGCTGGGAGGCCGCCCCTGGTTAGAACTACAGCGGGCCTGTGCTACCTTTGAATTCGAGGGGGACGTGAGCCCGGCAGGAAAAATCGAAGCCGATTTCGTTGTCGTCGGATGCGGCGTGGCCGGCCTGCGCGTGGCCATCGAGCTCGGCGCGGCGGGCGCCCGTGTTTTGGTTCTCGCAAAATCGAGCCTCACCGATTCCGCCACCGAATGGGCCCAGGGCGGCATTGCCGCCGCGCTCTCCGACGACGACGAGGTGAGCCTGCACGTCGAAGACACCTTGCGCGCCGGCGACGGCCTGTGCGATCCCGCCGCGGTACAGATTCTCGTGGAGGAGGGACCGAAGTACATCTTGGAGCTCATTGATTGGGGCACTCAGTTCGACCGCGCCGGCTCAAAATTGGCGTTTACCCGCGAAGCGGCCCACAGCCGTTCCCGCGTCCTGCACGCCCACGGAGACTCCACCGGAAAAGAAATCGCGCGTGCCCTCTTGGCCAAAGCCCGCACACTCTCCGGGATCCTGCTGCGTCCCCACGCCGCCACTACGGAGCTTCTGAGCACCGAAGGGCGCGTCACCGGCCTGCGGTTTCTGGACGAGAGCTCCAAGGAGCTGATCGACGTCACCGCCCGCGCCGTAACCCTGGCGACAGGAGGCCTCGGGCAGGTTTATCCCGAGACGACAAATCCCGCAGTGGCCACTGGCGACGGCATGGCCATCGCCTTCGAGGCCGGAGCTGTTCTATCCGATCTTGAATTCGTGCAGTTCCACCCCACAGCGCTGGCCGTGAAGGGCGCGCCTCGTTTTCTGCTCTCCGAGGCCCTTCGCGGCGAGGGTGCGGTCTTGCGCAATGCCGATCTTGAGCGCTTCATGAAAAAGCACAGCGAAGCGGGGGAGCTCGCGCCTCGCGACGTCGTTTCGCGCGCCATCGTTGCGGAAATGCACCGGACGCGCTCCGACTATGTCTACCTCGATCTCACCCATCTGAAAGACGAATACGTTCGCAAACGCTTTCCCGGCATTTATGCCACGTGCCAGAGCTACGGCGTGGACATTACCAGCGACCTGGTGCCGGTTCGGCCCGCCGCTCACTATGTCATGGGCGGCGTTAAGACGGATCTCGAAGGCCGCACTTCCCTTCCCGGCCTCTACGCGGCCGGCGAGACGGCCTGCACCGGCGTTCACGGCGCCAACCGCCTCGCCAGCAATTCCCTGCTCGAAGGCCTGGTCTTCGGAGCACGCGCCGGCCAGGCGATTCTGAAAGACTGCAGGTTCTCCTCTAAAAAGACATCCAAATGGCCCGCGTCTGCTGCGGCAGCAGAGAAGGCGGTGGCCAGGAAGATCTCCAATTCTCCCGCTCCGGTGACCGCCGAGATGCAAGCGCTGCACAAGGTGCGCGCGATCGTCTGGAAGGACGCTGGAATTATCCGCAACGGTCGCGACCTGAAGGAGGGACTCGACGCTCTCGCGGCTCTAGAGCCGGCCGCGTCTCAGGAGCCTTCGCGCGGCGCTCTCGAGTTGTGCAACATCTGGCAACTCGCCCAATTAATAGTTCGCTCTGCGCTCGCCCGCGAGGAAAGCCGCGGTGGCCACTATCGCAGCGATTTCCCCTTCCGCGATGACGAAAAGTTCAGGAAGCATTCCCTGGTCTCGCGCGGCGAAAACGTGGCCTTTCGATGAAAATGCTATGATTTCAATCCGCCTGGTCGCGGTCCTTTCACCAGGTTCGATCCGATGGCCCCACCGGCTGCTGTGCGCACCAAGAATGAGCGAATCGAAAGCCGCGATAACCGCTGGCTCAAGCGCTTTCGCGCCGCCCTGGAAAGTTCTCCGGAAAAAGACGCTGCACAGATAGGTGTCGAAGGGCCCCGCCTCGTGGCGGAGGCGTTGCGTTCCGGGTTAGGCCTGGAGGCCATCCTCGTCTCCGATTCCGGCGAGAGGCATCTCGCCCGAATGGGGGAGCGTATACCACCGGCTGTGAAGGTTCTGCGCACCTCGGATCGGCTATTTGCTTCGGTATCCGGTACCGAAACCCCGCAGGGCGTCGCTGCTCTCGTCCAGCCGCCGCACTGGGGGATGCCGGACCTGCTGGCCGCCCCTGCTCTCGCCGTGGCGCTAGCCGGAGTGCAGGACCCCGGAAACGTGGGGACAATCGTGCGCGCTGCGGAAGCCTTCGGAGCCAGCGGCCTTTTCGCGTGCTTCGGCTCCGCGCATCCCTTCGGAGCGAAGGCAGTTCGTGCCTCCGCGGGGTCCGTCTTCCGGCTTCCCACGCTGGCCGGCTCGCCTCCCGCCGATGTTCAGTCGGAGTTGAGAGGGCGCAACATCCGGCAATTTGCAGCCGTTGTCTCAGACGCCCCCAGCCCCCTGGAAACCGACCTCACACTTCCCTGCGCTCTCTGGATCGGCAGCGAGGGTTCCGGCCTGCCCGAAGAAATTCGGCGCGACAGTGATGCGCAGATTCGAATCCCCTTGCGCGCTTCGGTGGACTCGCTGAATGCAGCGACGGCGGCCAGTGTGCTTCTCTATGAGGCTGCGCGACAACGCGGGAGGCTGGGCTAGCGCGATGAGCCTGTTTCGCCAGTTCGAGCCCGGCGAAGAACACCCGGAGCGCCCCGAAGGATCCTCGCCGCTCGCTGAACGGATGCGTCCGCGAACCCTCGACGACGTGGTCGGCCAGGAACATCTGCTCGGGCCAGCCGCTCCACTCCGCGCGCAGATCGAATCCGGCCGCCTGCAATCCATGATCCTCTGGGGCCCGCCCGGATGCGGCAAGACCACCCTGGGACGCCTGATTGCCGGCCGCGCCAAAGCCGATTTCGTGCCCTTCAGCGCTGTCCTTTCTGGCATCAAAGAAATCAAGGAGGTCATGACCCAGGCGGCGCGTGCCCGCCGCAGCGGCCGCAGAACTATCGTGTTCATCGACGAAGTGCATCGCTTCAATAAAGCACAGCAGGACGCTTTCTTGCCCTTCGTAGAACAAGGCAGCATCACCCTTATCGGTGCCACCACGGAAAATCCTTCGTTCGAAGTGATTGCCCCGTTACTGTCTCGAGCGCGCGTGTACCGCCTGGACGCGCTCACCAACGAGCAAATCGTGCTGCTCCTCCGTCGCGCCCTGGCCGACTCGGACCGCGGTCTCGGCGCTCAGCCCGTGGAAATCTCTGGCGGACTGCTCGAGCGCATCGCCATCTTCTCGAGCGGCGATGCCCGCGCCGCCTACAACATTCTCGAAGCGGCGGTGGCCGGCGCACCGGCGGAAGCGGACGGTCGCCTCGTTGTGACCGGCGATCTGCTCGAGCGCACCCTCCAGCGCAAGACCCTGCTCTATGACAAGGCCGGCGAAGAGCACTACAATCTCATCTCGGCACTCCATAAATCCGTGCGCAACTCCGATGCCGATGCCTCCCTCTATTGGCTTGCGCGCATGATCGAATCCGGCGAGGATCCGCTCTATCTCGCCCGCCGGATGGTGCGCATGGCCAGCGAAGACGTCGGCCTGGCCGATCCGCAGGCCCTTCGCGTTACCCTCGATGCCATGCACGCCTTCGAGTTTCTCGGCCCTCCCGAAGGGCACTTGGCGCTCGCCGAGGCCGCCGTCTATCTCGCCCTCGCGCCGAAATCAAACGCGCTCTACACAGCCTACGGCGCGGTTTCGCGCGACCTGGAGCAAACGCGCACTGAGCCCGTTCCTCTGCACCTGCGCAACCCGGTCACGCGGCTCATGAAGTACGAGGGCTACGGGCGCGGTTATCAATATGCCCACGACTTTGAAGATAAAGTCACGGACATGGAGTGCCTCCCGGAATCCCTTCGCGGGCATCGCTACTATCACCCGACGGACCAGGGTCTTGAATCGCGTATCCGGCAACGCTTGGAAGAGATTGCGCGCCTGAAGGCAACACCGAAGAAATGACCCGGCGTTTTCACCCGTTGTGGCCCTCCGGGCGCGGGTTTCTCCCCGCCGCCTGTTTGCTTCTGCTGGCCGCTGTGGTTCTTCCCGCGGCCCCCGACGAGAAGCCCCTGTTCACCATCGACGAAGACTGCAACGCTTTCACTTTTGGCCGCGACGGCCGTATCGCCTTCGCCGTCCTCCATGTTTTCTCGCAGCACAAGTTCGATCTTCAGCGCGACGACTTCTGGATTTCCGACGCCGGCCGTGGCAAGCGGAAAATCCTGAATGGCGAAAAGCTGGCCCGCGGTGAAGGCGGCTTCAGTTACGTGGTTCACGCGATCCGCTGGTCGCCGGGCGGAACAAAACTGGCCGCGGAAGTCTCCTCCGGCACGGCGCTCGAGCGCCACGGCGACTCCATCCTTTCCACGCAGACCTTTCTGCTTGACGCCAATGGGCAGGAAATCAAAGTTGCCGATGGCGACAGCTTTATTCCCGACAGTCGCAACGCCACCTGGCTCGACGACGATTCCACCGTGGTCTATCTGGAATTTGCGAAGCCGCGCAAGGAGTTCACCATCTGGTCCGTTCGGCCGTCCGTGGGTCATGCCGAGCGGCTGTTCGAGGAGACCTATTTTCTGGATGTCGTTTGGATGGACCACCCACGCCAGGCCCTTGCCGTCACATCGCCGGAGCGCGGAGAAAAGCCGCGGCTGGTGCTTCTGGATCTCGCAAAACAGACCATTACGGAACTGGCCCCGCTCGAATCTTACGCCAGCGGTATTAGCGTCTCTCCTTCAGGCCAAAAAATCGCCTTTTTCCGCGACCCGGGCACTCTCGAATGGCGCACCATGGCCGATCCTCGTACCCCTCACGATCTCCAGGCGCTCACCGGGGTCTTTTTTTGGACGCGCGATGAACAGCACGTCCTGCTGAAATCAGGGCTGCCGCGAAGGAGTGCCGTCATCGAATCGTTACGGCTCTCCGACGGCGCAAGCGAAGAACTGTTTCACGGGCTTACGTTTTGGAATTTTGGGGTCTCGCCGGACAGCAGGCGTATCGGCGTTTCACCGCCGGGCAAACACGTCATCCAGGTCTACGATCTTCCGGATTTCCGGTAATCGTTTTCTCGAATTCCCTGTTTCGGCGTTCGATTATCTCGGTGCGCGGAACCGTCGAGCGTGCTCTTTCAAAATGCACGAATCCATCATTACAAGCAGCCCCGCCTGCCGCGCCCTCGCCGCCGCAGCCTCGTCCCGGACGCCTTCCTGCAGCCACACAGCCTTCGCTCCGATTCGAATCGCCGCGTCCACTGCGGCCCCGGCGTCATCTGAGCGGCGGAATATGTTGACGATGTCCACCGGCGCGCGGATCTCTTCCAGGCGGGAGATGGCCTTCTCTCCTAGCACTTCCTTCACGTTCGGGTTTACGGGAATGATGCGATAGCCGGCGGATTGCAGGTACTGCGCCACCCCGTAGCTCGCGCGTGAACGGTTGGAGCTGAGCCCGACGATGGCAATCGTGCGGGCCTTCTCCAGTAGCTCGTGGACGGGATCCACGATCGCCGTGGGTCGGGTTCCGGCTTTCATCGGTAGGAAGCTCCTAGAATACCGCACAACACATTCCCGCGCCTCTTCCACGGCTTGCTCGGATCAACTTCTCATCCCGTCCGCCGTCCCGGGCTGACCGCGTGAGGTCGGCGGCCTTCCAGCGATGCCCGCGCTTCCGTCATCGCCGCCAGACACTTCTCGTTCTCCGCTGGCGTGCCCACGCTCACGCGGATTGCCTCGGGAAAGCCCATCCAGGCCATCGGGCGAACGATTACGCCCAGTCTCAGCATGGCATCCGCGATTTGGTTGGCATCGGGGCCAAGGTGCACGAGCACGAAATTCGCAGCCGAGGGCACGAACCCTATCCCCTGCGCGCGTAGCCCTGCTTCGAGCTGCGCAAGCCCCCGGCGATTGTTCTCCACCGAACGGCTCACGTGCTCCAAATCGTCCAGCGCGGCCTCGGCCGCGGCCAGGGCTACGCCCGATACGTTGAACGGCTGCCTGACCTTGTTCATCTGTGCGATCAACCCCGCCGATCCCATCGCGTATCCCACGCGCATGCCCGCCAGGCCATAGACTTTCGAAAACGTGCGCAGCACCATCAGGTTTCGGCCCGCGCGCACCAGCTCCATCGAGCGCGAAAAGCCCGGACGGTCCGCATACTCGTAGTACGCTTCGTCCAGCACCACGAGCGCGCTTTCCGGAATTTGCCCGAGAAATGCATCGAACTCGTCGGCCATGAAGATTGTCCCCGTTGGATTGTTCGGGTTGGCCAGATAGATCACTTTCGTCCGCGCGTCCGCCGCGCGCGCGATGCCCGCGAGATCGAACGCGTAATCACGCAGTGGCACCAGCACCAGCCTCTCTCCCGTGGCTCGCACCGCCGTGTAATACAGCGGGAACGATCCTTCCGAGCACACTGCGTTGTCGCCCGGGGTAAGCAGCGTTCGCGCGACCAGGTCGATCAGTTCACACGAGCCCGCGCCCAGCATCAGCCGATCCATCTCCATTCCCAACTGCTCTGAGAGTTTCCGCCGCAGGTAGTATCCCGCGCCGTCGGGATACCAGTTCGATCCGGACATAGCCCGGCGCGCAGCCTCCACCGCCATCGGCGAAGGGCCCAGCGGGTTCTCATTCGAAGCGAGTTTCACCGCATGAATGCCCAGCTCGCGCTCCACTTCTTCGATCGGGCGGCCCGGCTGGTACGCCTGGATTCCGCGAATCCACGCGGGGACCTGCTCCTCGATGGATTTCCATGTCATGGAGTTCGCTGCCCTCGCGGCGCGTGCTGGCGAGGCCCTCTGCGCCGCGGCCGCGCAAGCTGCGACGCGGTTCGTTGGCGCCGGCCGCGGGCGCTTCGCCATTCAGAAGACCCTCCGGCAAATCCCTTGCGGCCTGCCAACGGCCTGCGCGCGGGCGCGGTTTGCGCGCGGGCTTCACGCGGCGGATTCGCCGGTTCGGGGTTTCCCTCCGCCGCTCGCCGCAGCCTGTTCACTTCCGCGGCCGAAAGCTCGCGCATCTCGCCCGCCGGCAGCGGTCCCAGTTCCACGCCGCCAAACCCGGAGCGCATCATCTTTTCCAGCAGGATGCCCTGCCGCTGAAGAGTCCGTCGCAGCAAATCGCGAGGAGCGTTGCGGAGCGTAGCTTCATACCAGGCGTTCTCCGCGTCGCGGTAGGTACTCAGGTGCGCCTGCCCCTCGCGTTCAATGGCCTGCTGCGCCGGTTCGCTAATGCGTCCTTTTACCTTGAACCGCCACGTCTGGGGGATCGCCGCGGCGGCACGCATCAGGTCACTCGCCAGTTCCCCGTCACTCGTCAGCAGCAGTAGCCCCGCGGTATCAAATTCCAGCCGCCCTACCGGAAACAGCCGCCCTTTGTGACCGCGAAGATATGGGCCGAGGCATGGCCGCCCTTCAGGATCGTTCAGCGTGGAGACAACCTGCGCCGGTTTGTGAAACGCGTAATAGCTCTCGCGCCGCGCTGCGTCCATGCGCACCACCCGCGGCCCCACCGTGATGTGGTCTCGATCAGCGTCTGCCTTCGTGCCGAGCTCCGTGATCACTCGGCCGTTCACGGTTACCGCTCCGGATAAAATGAGCTGCTCGGCATGCCGCCGCGAGGCGATTCCCGCCCGTGAGATGATCTTTTGCAATCGTTCGAGCATCGGTTTTCTTCGTTTCTAGCTCTGCTTGTGGCGCGCCTCGTTATTCGTTTCTTCACCTACTCTGGTCCCACGCCATCCCCAACCGCCGGCTCCGCAGTTTCTCCCCCGCTCTCCGCTTCTCCCGGTTCCTCTGGCACGATTCCGTCCTCGCCCAGCGCCGCGCGCGCCAGCGCTTCAAATTCCTTTAGGCTGGGCAGATCCTCCACCCCTCCCAGGCCGAAGCACATCAGGAATTCCTTGGTCGTCCGGTAGAGGATCGGCCGCCCCAGCGCTTCCTTCCGTCCCGCCGTTGTGATCATCCCGCGTTCCAGCAGCGTCTTGATGACCCCCGCCGCCTGGACCCCGCGGATTTCCTGTATCTCGGGCAGCGTAACCGGTTGCTTGTAGGCAATCACCGAAAGCGTCTCGAGCGCTGGCATCGAGAGGCGCAGTGGCGGCTGCAAACCCTTGATGAACCGTCGCACCGCATCATGATGTTGTGGCTTCGTGTAAAACTTGTAGCCGCCGGCCACCTCGCGGATTCCAACCCCATGCTCCTCGCGGTCGTAGAAGGCGACTAGCTCCCGCAACGCTCGCCGCACCGCATCCCGCTCGCCGTGCACTGCGGTCGCGATCTGCGCCACCGTCACGGGTTCCTCGGCCGCGTACACAATCGCTTCGATGGCCGCCCGAAATTCCGGGCTCGGACCAACACGCGCCTCCTCAGCGCCCGCCTCCGGTCCCCCGTCCGGTGCCCCCGCTGAGGATTCCAGTGCGGATTCTTCAGGCATACTGGCTGTCAATCTCCGATCTCGCATCCACACCAGCCGCCTGCGCGGCCAGTACAGCTTCAAAGTCGCTCGTCTTGCGCAAAAAGATTTCCCCGAACAGCGTTTTCTGAGTCAGCACCACCGCCTGTAGCCGTACCATCTCGAGCACCGCGATGAACGCTACGATCATGGCATGCCGCGAAGGGCAATCCTCAAAAAATCGCGCCAGCCCCACTCCTTCCTCTTCCGCCGACAGGCGTTTGCGCAACAGTTCGATCATCTGCGCCACCGTGAACCGGTCGTGCTGCAGCTCAATCTTTGTCTCCTGCCGCTTGCGATCCAGGATTTGCTGGAAGACCTTCACCAGGTCCACCAGCGAGACCACCAACTCGCCCTCCACCGATTCGCCCTCATAGAGGGTAAGATCCGGCTTCGAAAACACGTGCGATTCGATTTGCTGCCTCTCGTAGAGCATCTGCGCCGCATTCTTGAATTTCTCGTGTTCCAGCAGTTGATGTACCAACTCGCGCCTCGGGTCCTGCTCCTCGGGCGGCGCGTCGGGGTCCACGGGCAGCAGCATCTTCGATTTGATGTAAATCAGCGTCGAAGCCATGTACAGGAACTCGCCGGACACGTTGATATCCAGTTCCTCCATGCGGTGCAGCGCTTCGAGGTATTGGCCTGTGATCTTCGCTATGGGGATGTCGTGGATGTTGATTTCCTGCTTGCGGATCAGATCCAGCAGCAAATCGAGCGGCCCCTCGTAGCTCTCCAGGTGAACGAGAAATGCGATGGATGGTTCGGGAGCCGACATATTACCGCGCCGCCTTCTTGCCCGCTTCGGCTGCCGGCGCCGCTGCCGTCACTGCCTGCGAAGCCCCAAAAACCGCGCCGCGGACGCGCGCCATCGTCTGCTGTGCCCTTCCGCGCGCGTGCGCCGCACCGGCTGCCAGAATTTCCTGAACCCGCTCCGGTCGGGACTCATATTCTTTCCGCCGCGCGCGCACCGGCGCAATCCACTGGATCAGGTTGTCCGCCATCGCTTCTTTGCACTCGATGCACCCGATTCCCGCGCTCCGGCAGCCCTTTGCGGCCCACTCCAGTGTCTCCGCCGGCGAAAACAGCTTGTGCCAGTCATACACCGGGCACACGTCGGGATTTCCGGGGTCCGTGCGTCGCTTCCGCGCCGGATCGGTCATCATCACTTTCGTCTTTTGCCGGATTGCCTCGTCCTCTTCATTCAGCAGAATCGCGTTGCCGTAGCTCTTCGACATTTTTCGGCCATCAGTGCCGGGAATTCGCGGCGTCTCCGTCAGCATCACCGCCGGCTCGGTCAGGATGTCCGGGTTCGTAAAATAGATCGGATTCTTCCGCAGCACACCCAGATAGCTCTCCAGACCACGCTCGCTTCGCGCCTCCGAAAGCAGGTTCGAAAAATCCCCCTTCACACCGCCTTCAAAATATCCAGCCGGCAGCTTGGGCACCGCGATTTGTGCGGCCTCCCACTGCTGTTTGGGCGACAGGCCAGGCTGGAGCTTGCCGCCATAGAAATAATTGAAGCGCCGTACAATTTCGCGCGTCAGTTCCACGTGCGACACTTGGTCCTCGCCCACGGGTACCAAGTCCGCGTCGTACATCACGATGTCCGCAGCTTGCAGCACGGGATAGCCGAGAAAACCATAAGTGTGCAGGTTCTTGTCCTTGATGTTCTCGATCTGCTCCTTGTACGTCGGCACCCGCTCCAGCCAGCCCAGCGGCGTCACCATCGAGAGCAGTAGGTGCAGTTCCGCGTGCTCCGGCACCTGCGATTGCACAAAAAACGTGGATCTCTTCGGGTCCAGCCCCGCTGCCAGCCAGTCGACGGCCACTTCGAGCGTATTCTGCGCGATCTGCGAGGTATCCGCGTAATCCGTCGTCAACGCGTGCCAATCCACCACGCAATAGAAGCATTCGTATTCATCCTGCAGTTGGATCCAGTTCTTCAGCGCCCCGAAATAATGCCCGATGTGCAGATGCCCCGTGGGCCTCATCCCGCTCAGCACTCGCTTGCGTCGCTCGGACGCGGTGGGCGCGGCTGGCTCGCCCTTCCCCGGACTTGGACTCACGCCTTCGCCTCCACCGCTTCGCCCACCCCCGTGGCGGCCAGCAGGTCCCGCGCGATCACTGTCCGCTGAATCTCGCTCGTTCCCTCATAAATTGTGATCACCCGCGCGTCGCGGTACATGCGCTCCACGTCCGTCTCCCG
>DASPSB010000112.1:0-13434 GCA_035624135.1 Candidatus Acidiferrales bacterium
CTCGACACCAAGCGCGACACCAACCCCAAGAAAAAACATGGCAACATTCCTCTGTAGCGCCGGTTTGCCCTGAGCGCAGTCGAAGGGTTTTCCGCCAGCCTTCCGTCTTCTTCAACTTCCCGTGCTCGGCCACACTCCGGCGGCTTTGGGAGGGAACTGCTATTTCCTCTGTTTCTGTGCCAGACTAGCGCCCCACACAGGAGCCGCCGATGGATGCCGCTGAAGCCGCCAAAATTGTCGCTGCGGAAAAAAGTCTCGAATTCGTCAAGGACGGCATGGCCGTCGGCCTCGGCTCCGGGTCCACGGCCACCCATTTCATCCGGCTGCTCGGAGAAAAAGTGAAGGCCGGCCTGAAAATTCGCAGCATCGCCTCATCGAAAGCCAGCGAAGATCTGGCCCGCTCGCTCTCCATTCCCATCACCGACTTCCGCCAGGTCTCGGAAATCGACGTGGCCATCGACGGCGCCGATGAAATCGGCCCTCATCTCGCGCTCATCAAAGGCGGCGGCGGCGCGCTCCTGCGCGAAAAAATCGTTGCCAGCGCCGCCAGGCGCTTCATCGTCGTCGCCGATTCCAGCAAAATCGTCCGCTGCCTCGGCAAATTTCCCCTCCCGGTCGAAGTCATTCCCATGGCTGCGCCCCTGGTCGAAAGAAAGATCCTGGCATTGGGCATTCGCTCGAAGGTCAGGCAGGCAAAAATGGGCGGCGATTACATTACCGACGAGGGCAACCTGATTCTCGATTGCGCGTGCGGTGAAATTGCGGATCCCGAAGCGCTGGCCGCTGCTATCCGCGCCATGGTCGGCGTCGTCGAGCACGGCCTTTTTCTCAATATGGCGGAAATGGCGCTCGTCGCCGACGGCGCCGAAGTCAAAACAGTTCACAAATAGTTTTGTTCGCGGGACGCGCCGTCATCCCTCGACGAGTCGCCAATCGCCACTCACTGTTTCGCCGGCACCTTCGACGATGCCGCTCTCATGTCCCGGTCGAACACGTAACGCACGGTCAGCGTCGGATTCGATTTGTTGTCCAGAATCCGAAACGTTTCAATCAGCACTGCCCCGGCTTCCGAATAGGATAGGATCCGCTCGATTTTGTTTTTTTGAGGGCCGTCTTCCGTGGTCATCAGCCGGTCGCCGTCCCACTTCGCCGCGACTTCGCGGTACACGTCGCTGCCGCCGCTCTGCAATTTGCGTCCATCCGTGAACAGTGCCCGCTTTCGTCCCTGCTCGTCATCGAGCTCCACCTCATTACTATCCTTCTGCGCAACCGTCAGCGTGTACGACGGGTTCATCAAATCGCCCAGCTTCGCCAGGTCGGAGTCGCTGTAACCGGAGTTATATCCCCCCCGCCTTCCGCCTCCGGGGTATCCCCCTCCGGGATATCCGCCGCCCGGGTATCCTCCGCCTCCTGGATATCCTCCGCGTCCGCCGCCATAGCCGCGGTTCTGCGCCTGCTGGGCCTGTTGCACCTTCGCCCGCCCGTCGTCGCTCTCGTCCCGGTTCAGTTTCCAGGTGCCGATGATCGTCGGTTTTCCTTCGTATCTCGGCGCCGGAGCAGGCTGATTCGAGTCGGCGGTCGGCTGTGCCGATGGCGGCAGATTTATCGGCCCCGGCGGCGCCTGGGCTGTAGCCATGCGGGGAAACACCATCCCTGCCACGCCGAAAATCAAAGAGAGCATCATCGTTCGGTTGCACGTGAAGTCCATTCTTCCTCTCGTTGCCGACCTGTTCTCCCGCCGGCCGTCTTCCGGTCGGGACTGCCCCTCCATAGGGATGCGCGGGAACCCCTTTAAGATGCCGCTCAGCGCCGGCTGCGCAACTCACGAGTTCTTGGCATCGCTGGACCTTCGCTTCAATTCCATCGCTCGCAGAGATTCCAGCATGTGAATGCCTTCTTCATCCTTCTTGCGGCCCGCCGCTCGCTTCGCGCGGAGCAATCCCTCGACGGTCAGCACGTAGAACTGCCGGCCGAACTGGTCCATCAGCCGCGATTCTGCCCGCACGGCCTTAAAATCCCCCAGCCCTGCAACCTCTCCCAGAAAATCGATGTCCCCGAGATCAGTCGAGAGGGTGAAGTTGAGCCCCCGGCGAATGGTCTCTTCGTCAAAGGCGAATGGCAGTCCCTTGGGGGTTCCTCGGAGCCGCGGGCGGAAGGGTTTCATCGTGCTGGCGAGCTTGCGAGTGTTTTCCCGCGACCGCGCATAGCAAAAATCAATGTCCTATGTAGCGCGCGCCGCCCCGTGCACGAGCATGGCTACGCCGTCGATAACCACAAAATCCACTCCGGCATCGGCCCACAGTGCGATTCCATCTTCGAACTTCATTTTCCTCGGCGCTGCCGTGCACCTGCTTCGCGCAGCTTCTTGGCAGATTCCGAAAGCGCGCTGCCGCTTCGGATTCTCTCCTCCACGCTGCGCCCGAGGTTTTCCACGAGGAATGTCAAATCGATCCCGTACTGCTTCGCGGCAGCCAATTTGCTCCCGGGCGGAGGATTGTTGATCAGTTCAATCAGCCGGTTTTTTTCTTCAGCCGTCATGAGTGCCTAAATGAATGCTCCCATAAGCTCTCATCTCGCGCAATTCGTCGAGGCGACACCTGCGGCGATCGGACAGTTCTACTGAGCTTTGTTTACTCCAGCAGGAATTGTTTCAGGAAAGCGACCGTCGCGTAGAATTGATAATCCTGGTTCAGCTTCTTGCGGAACCCGTGCCCCTCGTCCTTCGCCATCAAGTACCACACTGGCGTGCCCTGTTGTTTCAGCGCTCCCGCGATCTGCTCCGATTCGCTCACCGGCACGCGCGGATCGTTCTTTCCCGCCACCACGAGCATCGGCTTGCGGATCATGTCCACGTGGTTCATGGGCGCGATCTTTTCCAGGTACTCGCGCATCTGCGGGTCGCGTTCGTCGCCGTATTCCACGCGCCGCAGATCCCGCCGGTACGATTCCGTGTGCTCCAGGAACGTCACCAGGTTCGACATCCCCACCACGTCCACTGAGCACCGGATCCGGCCGCTGTAAAACGTCGAAACGGCCAGCGTCATGTGTCCGCCGTAGCTCCCGCCGGTCACGGCCACGCGGTCCGCGTCCAAATCTGCCCGCGTGCCGATCCAGTCAAACAGCGCGTTGATGTCCTTGTAGGTGTCCTCGCGGTGGAATCCGTTGTCCAGCAACGAAAACGTCTTTCCGTAGCCCGTCGATCCGCGCACGTTCGGATAGATCAGCGCGATGCCGAGCTCGTTCAGGTAATAGTTGCTGCGCCCCAGGAAAGTGGCTTGCGACTGTCCCTCCGGCCCGCCGTGGATCACCACCAGCACCGGCCGTTTTCCGGCAAACTTCGCAGGCGGCCGGTACAGAAACCCCGAGATCATCTTGCCGTCAAAACTTTTCCACCGCACGAGCTCCGCTTCCGGAAACGCGTTCGTCCTCACCGCCGTCTCGCTTGTCGTCCAGCGCGTTAGTTTTCCCGTGGACATATCCAGCGAGTAACAATCGCCGGGCTCGCGCGCCGTGCTCATGTTGAAACCCAGCTCGAGCGCGTTCTTCCGCCAGCGCAGCCCGCTAATCACTCCTACTGGCAGTTTCGGTACAGTCGTTTCCTTCCCGCTGGCCACTTCGAGCGCGTGCAGTTTGTCCACTCCGTCCTCGTCCGTCACAAACGCGATGTGCGTCCCGTCGTGTGACAGGTCAAAACGTTCGACTTCCCAGGAAATCGCCGTCGTCAGATACTTCGGCTTTTTCCCCGCCAGATCGATATACGCCAGCCGGTGAAACTCTGAATCCCGGTCCGTCACCGTGTAGATCCCTTTTCCGTCCTTGCTGAATCGCGATTCGCCGTAGGCAATCTTTTCAGACGTATGACCCGGCGTGAACTCCGTCTTCTCGCCCGTGGTCGCGTTCACGAGCCACAAATACGATTCATTAATCGAGATTTGCTCGAGCAACAGGATCGTTTTGTCGTCCGGAGACCAGTCTATGGGAATCCAGCCGCCGCCCTCCAGTTGCGTCACCATCCGGTCGGTTTTCGGGTCCGCCGGGTCCATCACCCACAGGTCCGTGTCTTTTCCCGTCCGTCTCGTCGAGGTATACGCGATCCGGTTCCCGCTGGACGACCATGGACCCAGCGTGTTCCGCGATTTGCCGTCCGTCAGCAGCGTCACCTTCGCGCTCTCCATATCGTAGCGATACAGTTGGAACCACTCGCCCCCGCCGATGTCTTTCGAAAAGACGATGTAGTCGCCCCCGTTGGGATGGAATCGCCCGCCCGAAACGGCATCCGCAAAAAACGTAATCTGGCGCCGCGCGCCCTCCGGCCGCTCCACGACGTGCAATTGACTAGTCTCCGCGAACCGCGTCCCGATCAGCATCTCCCGCCGCAGCGGGTGCCAATCGTTGAACGCAGCAGACCGGTACTCCAGGTAGCTCCCCGCCGTCGCCGCCAGCGACGCTGGTATCGGCGGAATTCCTTCCACCACCAGGTTTTCGTTCGGAGCGATGACTGCGTTCTGTGCCCAGGCAACGCCGGCCGCAAGCAATGCCGCAATGAGAATGAAGCGACGATTCATCGGTTTCTCCCCAAATGCCGCACGAGTCTATGAAGCGCCCTGCGCGGTGTCAATCGAGCCCGCCCAGCGCTTGTATTTTCGTTTGCATGCCCCACGCGTCCTGACATCCGGCCGCGTCCTGCGTCCCCTGTGCTAAGATTCTCGGCCGCTCACGACGAAATACTTCCATGTTCCGCAAAGTTCTCATCGCCAATCGCGGCGAAATCGCCATCCGTATCCTTCGCGCCTGCCGCGAAATGGGAGTCGCCGCCGTTGCCGTCTATAGCGACGCGGACCGTGCCTCGCTGCACGTCCGCCTCGCCGCCGAGGCCTGGCCCATCGGCCCTGCTCCCTCGCGCGAGAGCTATCTCCGCATCGATAAATTGATGGATGTCGCCCGCCGTTCCGGTTGTGACGCCCTCCATCCCGGTTACGGTTTCCTTGCGGAAAACGCTGCGCTCGCTCGCGCCTGCGCCGAAAACAAAATCACCTTCATCGGCCCTTCGCCGGGGGCCATGGAAAAACTCGGCTCCAAAACCGCCGCGCGCCATATCGCCCGTTCCGCCGGCGTCCCCATGGTTCCCGGCACTCTCGAGCCCCTCGCGGACGCCGCAGCCGCTTCTGCCTTTGCCCGCGATGCCGGCTATCCCGTGCTTCTCAAAGCGGTGGCCGGCGGCGGTGGAAAAGGCATGCGCCGCGTTGAATCCGAAGCCGAGCTGCCGGGCGCCTGGCGCGACGCCTCTTCCGAAGCACTCAACTCCTTCGGCGACGGCCGCCTTTACATCGAGAAATATCTCCATCGCCCCCGCCACATCGAAATTCAGGTTCTCGCCGACCATCACGGGAGCGTCATTTATCTCGGCGAGCGCGAATGCTCCGTCCAGCGGCGTCACCAGAAAGTAATCGAAGAGGCTCCCTCGCCCGTTGTTGATGCTGCTCTTCGCCAGGCCATGGGCGAAGCCGCCGTCCGCCTGGCCCGCGCCGGCGGCTATACCAATGCAGGCACGCTTGAATTTCTCGTCGATGCGGACCGTAATTTCTTTTTCCTGGAGATGAACACCCGCCTCCAGGTCGAACACCCCGTCACTGAAATGGTCACCGGCCTGGACCTTGTGAAACTCCAGCTCCGCGTTGCCGCCGGAGACGCTCTGCCTCTCGGCCAGCAGGACGTTGTGCTTCGCGGCCACGCCATCGAATGCCGAATTTACGCGGAAGATCCCGACAACAATTTTTTCCCCTCGCCCGGAAAAATCGTCTCGCGCCGCGTTCCTGCCGGCCCCGGCATCCGGCTCGATGACGGCGTCTATCCCGGCTGGATCGTCCCCACCGACTATGATCCGCTCCTCGGCAAACTCATTGCCTGGGGCACAGACCGCGCCGAAGCGATCGCCCGTCTGCGCCGAGCGCTCGAAGAATATTCCGTCGGCGGAATCAAAACGAACGTCAGCCTCTTTCGCCGGCTGTTCGTGGATCCCGCGTATGTCCGCGGCGAAATCTATACGCGCTGGCTCGACGATTGGCTCGCGCGCAGCTCGCCCTCCTCCGCGCCCGCCCAGCTCTCCGAGCCGTCCGAAATCGCTGCAATACTCGCTGCCGCGCTCTTTCATCTTTCCTCGAACGGTGCCGGCCACAACACTTCTTCTGCCTCGGCTTCCTCGGGGGCATCCTCGTCGCCGTGGAAGAACGAAGCCCGCCGCGCCGCCATCTCGCGCGATCCCCGGGAGTGACGCCGCGAATGAAACTGAAGATCGAACTCGCCGGCCGCACCCGCACTCTGGAACTCTCGCGCGCCGGCCCGCGCCTGACCGCCACGCTCGATGGACAGGCGATTGAGGCCGATGCCGTTGAAGTCGGCCCGGGAATCTATTCGCTGCTGATCGCGGGCGCCTCGTTTGAAGCGCAAGTGGAGCCCGCGGCGGCGGGCCTCACCGTCGCCATCGGCGGCAGCCGCGTCCCCCTCCGCGTTGTGGACCCGCGCCAGTGGCAGGGACGCCGCGGCGCCTCCGTCGAAGCTGAAGGGCGCCAGCAGATTCTCGCGCCCATGCCCGGCAAAGTCGTGCGCCTCCTCGCTCAGCAGGGAGAGAAGGTGGATGCCGGGCAGGGAATTCTCGTCGTCGAAGCTATGAAAATGCAGAATGAGATCCGCTCGCCCAAGACGGGCACGGTCGAGCGATTACTGGTCACCGAGGGGCAGGCTGTGAACGCTGGCGAAGTCGTCGCAGTCGTGATGTAGCGAAAGGCGATGCCCTGCGGTTTTTCCCGGCTCCTGCCTTTCCCGTCTTACTTCTGCACCCCAGGCTTTGCCGGCTCGGCGGGCACTCGTCCCGCAACTT
The DNA here is from genome assembly GCA_035624135.1 of Candidatus Acidiferrales bacterium. GTDB lineage: Bacteria > Acidobacteriota > Terriglobia > Acidiferrales > UBA7541 > JOPF136. Next base: position 6,878 of record DASPSB010000112.1, read on the forward strand.
CCAGGATCTGCCGCGCGTAGTAATTTTCCACTCGCGCTTCTTCCCGCGCCACGGCCAAAAACGCCGCGCGGAGCAGTTGCTCGCGCCGGTTGCGCAGGTTTCCGCGGATCGCTTCCTGCACCTGCGGATCGGTCAGCGAGCGCTGCCCGGCGCCCTCGCGCGCAATCAGCTTCAGGATGTGATAGTTCCCGTCCCGCGTTTTCACCACGCGGCTCACTCCCCCGGGACGCAGCATCAGCACGGCACGGCTCAGCTCCGGCGTATCCGTTTTGGGATCCCTCAGGTTCGACTCTGGGATCCACCCCAGGTCGCCGCCCGTCGGCGCGTTTGCCGGGTCCTCCGAATAATCCATGGCTACCTGCGCAAAATCCGCTCCTCCGTCAATCGCTTTCAGCAGTGCATCCGCCTTTTTCTGCGCCTGCGCGTCGGTGGTCGCATCGTCGTTCTTGCGGTTGCGGATTTGCCTGTCCTTCCTCGGCGTGATCAGGATTTGCGCCACCCTGTATTGCGGTTCGACCACGTTGAACTGCGACAAGTTGGCGTTGTAGAACTCTCTGATGTCCTGGTCGGTGATGGTGATCTTGCTCACCACCTCACGGTTGATCAGCTTCTGAATCGAAATCTGCTGCCTCAGCACCCGCCTCTGATCATCTACCGTCAGCCCGCGTTCCTTCAGTTGCTTTTGAAACTCCTCCTCGGTGTACGGGCTCTTCAGCTCCGTGAATTTGTCTTCCACTTCGCCGTCGCTGGCTTCCAGGCCCAGTGTCCTGGCCCGCTCCAGCAGGATTTCGTTGTCCACCAGCGTGTCGATGATGTTCAGCTTTAGCAGCGCCGCTTCTTCCGCCGAGGGCTCCTGGCCCTGCTGCGCCACCATCCCCCGAAAATACTTTTCCACTTCCTCGCGTTTGATTTCGTGGCCGTTGACGCGCGCCCACACGTCCGCCGACGGCGTCTCTTGCCGGTGGCAGGAGGCCCACGCGGCCAGCACGACGGCCAGCCCCACAGTCGCGAACAGGCGGCGGATCACCAATGCTCCGGGCTATCGTTCAGGCGGCTTTGCGGACGCGGCCGGATCGCAGGCAGGTCGTGCACACCTTCACGCGGCGGCGCACGCCGCCCACCACTGCCCGCACGCTGCGCAGGTTCGCGTTCCACCGGCGCCGGCGCGCATTGTTTGCGTGGCTCACCACGTTGCCGTAATTCGGGCCCTTCCCGCAGACTTCACACCGATGGGCCATCACACACTCCTAATCGCTGAATGAATTTGGGAACGCACTATCCTAGCATCAAACTCCCGCTCCGGAAACTCTCCGCGCATCTCCATCCTCCGCTCCGCTCACACCCCTTACTTCTGGCCCGGCTTCTTCTCCTTTGGCGCGCCCCCGAACGCATCCATCGCTGCCGCATCATCGGGAAGAAAATATCCCACCGCGATTCCCATCGCCCCGTCCGGCACCGTCTGCCCGGAAAAGTTCATGTACTCTGCCGAGACGCCCACTTTCTCCCCGGCGGCAAGGTGATAGCCGCCGCGCGACAAAAACGTCACCACCGGCACCGAATCCAGCATTCCCTTCGCGTCCAGTTCCGCCGTCAGTTTTGTGATCTGCTCCTTCTTCGTCACGTTTACAACCGTCAGCGATCTCCCGTAATCGTGCAAGTGGCCTCCAATGCCCAGCAGCAGCCCGGCCTCCGGCATCTCGAACTGACCCGACTTCACCGACTCGCCCGCTTTCAGGTCGTATCCGGATTCCCCGCACTCCATCACGTCGAACCAGGCCGGATACACGCTCCGCAGCTTCGGTACTCCCGACTCGACCGCTGTATCCGTCACATAGTTCACTTCCACCGCCAGATACGCCTTCGGATACGATGTCGCCGTCGGATTGTGGAACATCGTGCTGATGCGGATGCGGTCCCCGTGGTGCACTTCGTAGCCGAATCCTGCCAGGGGCGGCCACCGCGTCATTTCCCCGCCTGCTCCGAAGATGTGCTCCTCTTTATTGGGGCACAAAAAGTCGGTCCTCCCCGTGTTCCAGAACGCCACGTGGTGCAGCAGCTTTGCCTCGATGTCGTTGCCATCGGCGTCCAGCAGGGTCGGCGACCAGGCCACCAGCCATCCGTCAAACGGCACCGTCCAATAAAAATCCGGCGCCTGCGGCATCGCGTCGTGGGGCGTATGCGCTGGGAGATCATACGGCCCCAGCCGGATCTCCAGCGCGTCGCTGGCCACTTGGTGGATGGTCATGGTCGCGTCTTTCTGCACCGCGCCGGAATCGTGATGATGGTGCCCGTGCTGCGCCGCTGCCGCGCTGGGAAGCGCAAGCGCCGCGGCAACCGCCCACATCCGTATGCGCTGGTTCATCCGCCCGCCTGTCTCCTTGTCCGTCCCGCGCGCCGTATTCTAGCCCAGCCTTTCACCTCCGCCCGCGCTTTCCTGAGATGCGCTCGGCGCGTTTTGTGATCCGCGGGATTCCATCCATGTTGAGGCACAATGGGGACCCCTTCACACGAGGAAAGGGCGCGATATGCAAAGAAAAGTCTCCCTGTTGCTGGCCGTGCTGACCCTCGCGTTTCTGGCTGTCAATTCTGCGCCGCGGTCACCCGCCCAAGTTCCGTCCACCGCACAACTCAAAACTCGCGCTGTCGTTCTGATCGTTTCCGATGGCCTCCGCTGGCAAGAGATTTTCACTGGCGCTGACCCGCTCCTCCTCAATTCGAAAAACGGTGGCATCTGGGGCGACCCGGCAGCCCTGAAACACGCCTATTGGCGCGAAAACGTCGCAGAACGCCGCGCCGTCCTTTTTCCGTTTCTCTGGGGCGTGGTGGCCAAGCAGGGAATGCTCTTCGGAAATCGCACAAAGGGCAGCGACGTCCACGTCACCAACGGTTTCGCCTTCTCGTATCCCGGCTACAACGAAATGCTCACCGGCTCGCCCGACCAGCGCATCGATTCCAATCACTTCGGTCCCAACCCCAACGTATCCGTCTTCGAATGGCTCGATTCCCTTCCCGAATTCCAGGGCCGCGTGGTTGCCTTTGCTACTTGGGCCGTTTTCAAAGACATTTTCAACCAGCCGCGAAGCCACATTGACGTCCATGCCGGCTGGGACCCGCCCTATCTCGGCAGCGCGCTCACTCCCCGCCAGGAGCTGTTGAACGACCTCTATCTCCACTCCACACGCCTGGAAGATGACGACACTCCAAACGCCTTACTCCAGCCCCCATTGCTCGACTGCGTCAGATTGCAAAAGCCCCGCGTCCTCTTCGTCGGCTACGGCGAGACCGACAACTGGGCCCACTCCGGCCGCTACGATTTGGTGCTCGAAAGCGCCCACGAATGGGACCATTTCGTCGCCGAGCTCTGGAATGCCATGCAACAGATGCCGGAATATAAGGACCAAGTCACCTTTCTCCTCACGGCCGATCACGGCCGAGGCTCCGGCCCCGTCGAATGGAAGGATCACGGCAAAAAGCAGAAGGGTTCCGAGAATATCTGGCTCGCCGTCATCGGCCCGGACACTCCGGCGCTCGGCGAACGCGCGAACACCGCTCCTCTGACGCAATCCCAAATCGCCGCCACCGTCGCTGCCTTCCTCGGCCAGGATTTCCGCCGCGCTTCGCCTCGCGCCGCTGCGCCGGTTTCCGATGTGTTGCAATAGCACTAAGTGAAGGCTGCCCCGAGTACCGTCCGGTCCTTTGGGCCTCGGGCGTGCCCGCGCACCGTCCGCGTGCTGGACAGGTCGCCGGGGGTTGCGGCCAGGTCTGACATCGGACGAAGTACGCATCAGACGCAGCCGCGGGCGAAAAATTGCACGTTGCGGCTTTTTGGCGCCTTCCGTTCCCGCGAGAGATTCAATGCATCCCCACGAAGCCCAGAGCGTCTAAGGGGTTCGGCCCGATTCAGAGGAACGCAACCGGAGGAACCTGCGTGAACAGACTCACAGGCAAGCGCGCCCTCATCACCGGCGGCACCACCGGCATTGGCTTGGAAACCGCTCGTCACTTTCTCGCGGAAGGCGCCCGCGTCGCCATCACCGGCGTCAATCCGGCCACGCTCGAAGCGGCGCGCAAAGAGCTCGGCGGCGAAGTGCTCGTCATTTCCTCAGACGCCGGTGATGTTCCCGGCCAGCAGAAAGTTGCTGCCGCCATCCGCCAATCCTTCGGCGCTCTCGACGTTGTCTTTCTCAACGCCGGCATCGGCGAATTCCGCCCGCTCGGCCAGTGGGACGAAGCCGCGTTCGACCGTTCCTTCAACGTCAATCTGAGGGGCCCCTTCTTCCTCCTTCAGGCCCTCCTGCCGGTTTTCGCGAACCCCGCCTCGATAATCCTCATGACCTCTATTAACGCTCACATCGGCATGCCTGCCTCGAGCGTGTACGCCGCCACCAAGGGCGCCCTGCTCACTCTCGCGCGCACACTTTCCGGCGAGCTTATCGGCCGGGGCATCCGCGTCAACGCCGTCAGTCCCGGCCCCATCGCTACTCCCCTCTACGCCAAAATCGGTATGGACGATGCCGCGATCAAGTCGCTCGTCTCCCAGATCCCCGTCGGCCGCAGAGGCAATCCCTCCGAGGTTGCCGAAGCCGTTGTCTTCCTCGGCTCGGACGAATCCGCATTCACCGTCGGCAGCGAACTGGTCATCGACGGCGGCATGAGCAATCTCTGAAGCGCAGCGGCGCGGTCCGCTTCGCCGGCGCGGAGATCAGAGCGTCGCCAGGTAGTTCCCCAGGCTGTCCAGCGTCTGCGACCACCCGATCGGCGCGCCCCGCGTTGCCGGCGATTCGAACGCAAACTTCTGATGCACCCGCACCATCGTTTTTCCTTCGCGCTCGGCAAACTTCACTTCCGTCCAGACCGCCAGCCCTTCGTGGATCAACCCTTACCATGCCAGGCGCGACGGTGGCTCGATTGCCACGTACTCGCCTTCGCTCGGGTAGTCCTTCCCGTCCGGCCCGCGAAACGCGAATACAAACTTTCCTCCCGGCCGCAAGTCCATCTCGCAGCGCGACACAGTGAATCCGTTCGGCGCAAACCATTTTTTGAAATGTTCTGGCTTCGACCACACCTCGAAAACGAGTGCGCGCGGCGCATCGAACTCGCGCGTCAGCACCAGTTCGTGCATTCCCGCGTCAGCGGCGCTTCCTTTTTCTGCCATGCCGTTCCTCCCTTTTCTGTAGCTCGCGCAAATACACGTCCAGCCGTTCGAAACTTTCCGTCCAGAACTTCTTGTAGTGCTCCACCCATTCCGCCACGTCTTTCAGCGGACGCGCATCCAATCGGCAGGGCCGCCACTGCGCCTGCCGCCCCCGCGCGATCAGCCCCGCCCGCTCCAGCACTTTCAAGTGCTTGGACACGGCGGGCAGGCTCATCTCGAACGGCTCCGCCAGCTCCAGCACCGACCGTTCGCCCAAGGCCAGCCGCGCCAGAATCGCCAGCCGCGTGGGGTCCGCCAGCGCCGCAAATGTGGTGTTGAGATGTTCCGGCCTCACCGTATTTAACCTACAGGTTAAATACAACGGACGCGCAGCCTTTGTTAAGCGGTTTCGCGCCCCTTCTTGACCCTCTTCTCCCCTTGCCCCAAACCGGGGTTCGCTGTGGGCGCGTAGCTCAGCTGTCCGGTTTTAGCGGGGAGCACTACACGCCTTTTTTATTCTGAGCCTCAACCCCATATCGTATTGCCGCTTCAAGCGTATCGAGGTTTATATCCTTTAGAGTCTTGAACCGAATGCAATATCCGGTCACGCTCGCCTTGCCTAGTGTTTTTCCATACGTTTTGGCTAAGTGCTTCTTATCCTTGAGACCAAGGATATAGACAGAGATTCCGGTTTTGTTTCCGCTCACACCAATTTGAAAATACTCTCGGGTTTTTCCACCGGCATATTTTATGGTGTGAATTCCATATCCTATCGTAGGGTTCGAAACTGTTTGATTTTTGCTGTTCTTGCCGTCGAAGAACCATAATCTGCATGCTGGTAATGCTCGAAGTGCGATCCGGTGCAACTCTTGCATGTCGCTGCGTTTTGGTTCAGCTTGGCTGGCAATATACTTCTTGATTTGTTCTTGTACGTTCATATGTTCTGCTCCCTGGCGCCGCGCGCGCGATTATACGGCGTTTAATCCTTCTCTGATCTGTAGTGGTCCCTGGGTCGTGCGTCACTTTGCGCAGTGGGACAGCCAGACACCTGAACTCCTTGAACACGGCATGGAGAAATACATTACGGAGAGCAGGGATCTTGTACTTCAGAATCTATGACCTCCGACCCGCTTACGCCACCCGCTTAAGCCCAGGAGGTGTGGCGCACGAGTGGGTTACTCAAATGCTTCGGCAAGGTGATGCTCAGGTGTTCAAGAAATACTCCCAAATGAAGTTGCAGATGAAAAGAGAAGCCTTGGAAAAACTTAATCGCCACGCTGGCGAAATGGCGGACAGGCTGTGCCAGAAGATCCCCGTCACGGGGGGTTTTGGCGCAGTTCTGACGCAGTAATGACCGAAAGGGGAGGAATCGATTTTCGGAACCGCGGCAAATGCTTTAGAATGAGTGCGACTCCTACTGTGG
>DASPSB010000113.1:0-4259 GCA_035624135.1 Candidatus Acidiferrales bacterium
TCTGTTTGCGGGAACGACGGAGGGACTCTGGAGGTCCATGGATGGCGGAGCATCCTGGCACCGCGTGACGCCCGCGGATTGGAGCGTCAATGGGCTGGTGGTCAGCGAAGCCACATCTGGCCGCTTGATTGTTGGCACGCAGAAACTCGGCTTGCTTGTGAGCGAGGACTGGGGACAGACCTTCCGCGCCGCAAACGACGGTTTCAACCACCGCCGCATCATTTCGCTTGCGCTCGATTCCTCGCATCCTGCGCGTGTGCTGGCCGTCCTGGCGGATGCGCCCGAGCCACTATTGGCGACCGACGACGGCGGGCACACCTGGAAGCCGCTCGGGCCCGGCCTGCGCATGGAGTCACTCCGCGGAATCTACGCTTCGCCCGGCGGTTGGTGGGCGGCGCTCGAACGTGGCGGGTTGATGCGCTATGACCCGGCGCGTGGCGCCTGGGCCTCTGCCGGAATGCTGGTCGGTGATATCCAGCCTCCCTCGGAGCCTTCGCAGCCCTTGCTGCTCAAGCGGCGGAATCCACCGCCTGCCAGCGTGTCGAAAGCTCAGGCCGGGCCGCGGCCGGTTCGTTCCGTGGTGGACGATATGGCCTTCGCCGAAGGTGCATGGTATGCCGCGACTCAGGATGCACTGCTCGTATCGCGGGACCAGGGAAGCACTTGGCGCGCGCTTCCGTTCGGTCTGCTGAGCCTGCCCACACGCAGCGTGCGCGTCTCGGCCGACGGCCTGCGGCTGTGGGCCGTGTCGTTGCGCGGAATCGTCTTTTCGCTCGACGGCGGGCACACCTGGTCCTGGCGCGATCTTCCCGTGGACGCAGGCGGAGCGCTGCACTTGGACGCTGCCGACGATTCCACCTTCTTCGCCATCGGCAATCGCGCTCTCTATGTCTCCATCGATTCCGGCCGTAATTGGAAACAGGCAGGCAACGGACTTCCCCAGGTTCCCATTCAGCAGATCGCCGTCGTCGCCGGAACCGCGTTCGCCGCCGTGCAGAGCGGCGGCATTTATTATTCCCGTGACCGCGGCTCGCGGTGGGACAGGCTCGAAGGCACGCTCGCCGATGCGTTCTTCCCCGCGCTGGTAGCCAGCGCTTCTTCTTCGACGGTCTTTGCCGCCTCCTCTACCGACGGGCTCTACGCAGTCGATTTCTCACGCGGGAGTTCCGACACAGCGAGTTCTGCTTCGCCGGGAACCCCGCACCCGTACTGACTCGCCGCTGGCTGCCTCGCGTTCTGACCAATCATTGCCTCCTTCCGCCTTCTCGTGTGGTGCCCAGCGGTAAGAAATTCTTGAGGGTAGAGGCAAAAAGCTAAGGGCACCGGCATTCCCAGTATGGGAATCGGCATCTCATTCTGGTAAGTCTTTGAAACTAAAATCGTTAGAGGTATCTCACTCCCGCGTCTTCATTTGCTGTGTACCAATTCGGGAACTGCTGTATTCTGGTCTCCGACGGTAACTGGTTTAGAATAGCAGCTTTTGGCTATCTCGCTTCCAGCTCCGGATTTGGCACCCAGGCTGCTCCATCGTGGCATGCAGGCCAATTCCGGTTGCGGGGGCGCACCAATGCTGACAGGGACCGCCGAGGATTCCCATCCAGTTGCCGTTGCGGGAGCAATTGTGAACCACAGCACGGGTCCATTTACGGTCCTCGTGGTTGACGACGAGGAGGAGCCTCGGAAGATTTGCGCCGAGGTGGCGGAAGAAGCTGGCCTGCGCGTGCGTTCGGCCCGCACGACCGAAGAAGCGTTGGATATCTTGGAACAGGTTCCGGTGGATATCGTGGTCACCGACCTGCGCGTACCGGAGTTGGGAGGCCTTGACCTGCTGCGGCGGATCCGCCAGAACTTCCCGCAGATTGCAGTGTTGGTGCTTACGCAGTACGGCACGATCGAATCGGCGGTGGAAGCCACACGCTTGGGCGCGGCGGATTTTGTCACCAAGCCGTTTCACGTCTCCGATCTGCGCGCGAAGCTCGAACGGCTGGTGCGCGGGCTAGACCTGGAACGGGAAAACCGCGTCTTGCGCGAGGAGTTGCGCAGCCGGCCGGGTTTCGGCGAACTCGTAGGTGTATCCGCCAAGATGCAGCGCGTCTACCAGTTAATCGAAAAGGTTGGCCCGCACACCTGCCCGGTTCTGATTCTCGGGGAGAGTGGGACAGGGAAGGAACTCGTCGCCCGCTCCATCCATTTTTCGAGCTCTCGCCGCGAGCGCCTCTTTGTTCCTGTGGACTGCTCGGCGCTGGTACCCACGCTGATCGAATCCGAGTTGTTCGGGTACGTTAAGGGCGCCTTCACAGGCGCGACCCAGAGCCGCCACGGCCTTCTGGAAGCCGCTGCGGGCGGCACGCTGTTTCTCGACGAAATCGGCGACCTGCCTGTGGACCTGCAGGCCAAGCTGCTGCGCGCGCTGCAGGAGCGCGAGATCAAACCAGTGGGTTCAAACGACCGCGTGTCCATCGACGTTCGCGTGATCGCAGCCACCAACCGCGACATTGAAGACGCCATCCGCAAGAATCAGTTCCGCCAGGACCTGTTCTTCCGACTGAATGTGGTCCAGATCAAGCTGCCCCCGTTGCGCGAACGCAAGAACGACATTCCCATGCTGATCAACTCGTTCCTCGAAAAATTCAGCCCCCCACAGTGCCCGGTGCGCGGCGTCTCCGAGGAAGCCATGAGCCGCCTGATGGCCTACGACTGGCCCGGAAACGTCCGCGAACTTGAGAACGCCGTGGAGCGCGCCGTGGCGCTGGGCTCGGGCCAGGTGCTGGCCCTCACCGACCTGCCCACCAATTTGCAGCACGGCATTTTCGAGCGCCGCATGGGCGTGGATGATCTTGTCCCGCTCGTGGAGCTCGAGCGCCGCGCCATCTTCCGGGCCCTGCGCGAAACCGGCGGCGACAAGCTCGCGGCGGCACGCCTGCTGGGAATCGGCAAGACAACGCTCTACCGCAAACTGAAAGAATACGAACACTTGGACGAATCGGCCAACTGAGTTCTTCCGCGTTCGGCTGATCCTTGTTTCGGAAGCCGGCTCCGAAATTCTCTCCTGCGTCTATAGGGAACATCCCACCTCCGGCGGGCGTACACTTTTGCAGGCGTCAAATATGCGTCTCTTTGTGCGGATTGCCGGAGTTGGGCTTCTCGCCCTGCTGGCTGCGGAAGCGCTCGCCGGGAACGGCGTTGGCAGCGGCATCCTGCACCCGCCGCGCCGCGAATTGACGTCCGAACTCGTTGCCAAGGCGGACGCGGCCTTCACGCGGGTGCACGCGGCCCGCGAGGATTTTGAGGTTGTGGCCTCAGACGGCGTGCGCCTGCGTGGATGGAAGGTGCGACCCGCGTCCGGCACGGCCACGGGCGACTGGGTGCTGCTCTACCACGGCCAAGCCGACAACCGCGCCGGCATGATCGGGCAGGCGGAGATGCTGCTGCGTTATGGTAATTCCGTAGTTATGATGGACGCGCGCGGCCATGGCGCAAGCGAAGGCGACATGGTCACCTACGGTTGGATCGAGCGCAATGATTCCCGCGCGATTGTGGATGATCTCGTCGCTCAGGAGCACCCGCATTGCCTGTTCGCATCCGGCGAATCCATGGGTGCCTCCGTGGCGCTCCAATCCGCCGCGATTGACTCGCGCGTCGAGGCGGTTGTGGCGGAAAGCGCGTTTCGCAACCTTCGCGAAGTGGCTTACGCCTACGCGGGGCTCCACGTCAGTCCGCTGCTCGGAAAAACGTTGTTCCGGCCTGTAGTGATGATCGGCCTGCCTGCTGCGGAGAAGGAAGGTGGCTTCAAAGCCGATGACGTCTCCCCGGAAAATGCTGTGGCCGCGCGCGCGTTTCCCGTCCTGCTCATCTGCGGACTGGATGACCGCACGATTCCCGCGCGGCACACCCGGGCCATCTTCGCCGCAGCCATCGGCCCCAAGCAGATGTGGCTCGTGCCCGGAGCCGGACACACGGAAGCGCTGGGTCGCGCGCCGGAGGAATTCGAGCGGCGGGTGACGCAGCTCTTCGGCGCAGTGCACGCGGCGAAGACGCCGCCCGCCGCCATCCCGATTCGCTGAGTTCGATCCGCGCCGGCAGGCTTCAGCCACTGCGAGCCGTCACTCTCGTTCCCTGCTTGGCCGGGTCATCGAGAAGGCGGAAGACGAAACGGCCCGGTGAATCGCCGGGGACCAGCCGTTCGTCGCTGCGATCCTTATTGGTGGTGCAGGCCGCAGGGAATCACGGCAGCATCCGACCGCGGACCCAGGTGAGCG
>DASPSB010000120.1:0-4792 GCA_035624135.1 Candidatus Acidiferrales bacterium
GCGATCGATCACATCCATACACCAGGAGCAAGCCATGAACTTAGGACTACGCCGCGCCGTGGTCACGGCGCTCATCACGCTTCCCGCGCTGGGCCTTTCCCTCGCCGCCGAACCGCCCGGGGCCTTCGGCACCGCACCGCCCGTGGATTCCGCGATTCCCTCCCGCAGTTTTTCCTTCTCCTACACAGTCAAAGTGCCGGCCACGCGCGGCGCGAGCGAAGCGCTTCGGCTTTGGATTCCGGTGCCGCATTCGGACGCGTATCAGGACATTACAGCGCTGGAAGTGAATGCGCCCTTGAAGCATACGTTGAAGCGCGACGGCTTCTACCACAACGAATTTGCATATTTCGATGTGCCGCCCGCGGAGCTGGAACGAGGATTTGACGTGCAGATGACGTTCAACGCAGTGCGGCGGGAGCATCGCGTAGCGCTCGGGGTAAAACCGGGCTCGGCGGCGCCGCCGCTTTCGTCCGCGGAGCGCAAGCGCGATTTGGCGCCCGACCGGCTCGTGCCGCTTGCCGGAATCATCGGCGAAACTACGGCTGCGCAGACGAAGGGGATCGACGATCCGCTCGCCAAGGCCCGCGCGCTCTACAACTATGTGGTTGCCACGATGAAGTACGACAAAACGGGCACGGGCTGGGGCCGCGGCGACGCCGCGTATTTTTGCACGGCGAAAAAAGGGAACTGCACCGATTTTCACGGATTTTTTATCGGCCTGGCGCGCGCGGCGGGGATCCCGGCACGGTTTGCAATCGGATTTCCGCTGCCGGCGAACGCCGCGGAGGGAGCGATCGGCGGATATCACTGCTGGGCGGAATTCTACGTCGCGGAGTATGGATGGATTCCCGTGGACGCTTCCGAAGCGTGGAAGGACCCCAGCAAACGCGACTACTTTTTTGGCGCGCACGACGTGAACCGCGTGGAGTTTACGCGCGGGCGTGACATCGATCTGGCGCCGAAGCAGGGCGGAGAACCGCTGAATTATGCGGTGTATCCGTACGCGGAGATGGGAGGAAAGGAATTTGCAGGATTAAAGGCGGAGTTCGCGTTTAAGGACCGGAAGGAATAGAAGCAGGGAGGCAAGGAATCAGGGCGAACCGCCGGGCTCCAGAGCGTAGGGCGCAACCGAATCCGTGCTGCAGCATCACACCAGGCATCCAGCAAGTCCTGGAGGAACCCGCATGCCGCTGCCATCGGATGAAAAGCTGCTTCAGCTTGCGAACGATCTTGTCGCGCAATTCGATACGATTTTCGGGCTGCACCCGGGGTTTCGCCCCGCACATGCGAAGGGAGTGCTGCTGAAGGGAACGTTTACGCCGTCGCCGCAAGCGGCGTCGCTGACGCGCGCGCCGCACGTGACACGCGCCTCGACGCCGGTGATCGTACGGTTTTCGAATTCGACGGGGCTTCCCGTGCTGCCGGATAACGATGCGCATGCGGACCCGCGCGGCATGGCCATCCGGTTTTACCTGGCCGAGCGCGTGCACACCGACATCATCGGCCACGCCACCGATGGATTCCCGACCCATACGGGGCAGGAGTTCCTGGAGATGCTGCGCGCGGTGGCGGCGAGCCAGGGCGCGACAGCCTCGCCGACCCCGATCGAGAAATTCCTCGGCACACATCAGGCAGCGCTGGCGTTCATACAAACACCCAAGCCCAGCCCGGCGAGCTTTGCGACGGAGCAGTATTACGGAGTCACGGCGATGCGGTTTATCAACCACGAGGGCGCGGCGCGATACGGGCGCTACCGGATCGTGCCGGCGGCGGGAATCGAGCATCTGAGCGCGGAAGCGGCGAAGGCAAAGGATGCGAACTTCCTGTTCGAGGAACTAGCGCAGCGCGTCGCGAAGGGGCCGATCCAGTTCGAGATTCGGGTGCAGGTGGCGGAAAAGGGCGACGTGGTGGACGATGCGACCGTCCATTGGCCGGGCACAAGGCAATTGCTTCCATTCGGAAGCCTGCATCTGACGTCGAAGGTGCCGGAGGACGCGCACGAACAACAGAGGATTATCTTTGATCCGATTCCGCGGGTGGATGGAATCGAGCCTTCGGACGATCCCCTGCTGGAACTGCGGGCGGCGGTCTATTTGCTGAGCGGGAGGAGACGGCGCGAAGCTCCCGAAACGCAGGCGCGCACGGCGACGGCAGACTGAGACGCGGACCGGGGCTACCCGATCGCTTTGCGGTCGAAGCTGCGGATCCCGAGCCAGAGAAGCACGACGTCGAACGCGATCAGCGCCGCCAATACCGCGGGCAGGCCGATGTGGGGGATTCCCGGGACCATAGCCGCGCGAAATCCTTCGCTCGCGTACACCAGAGGATTCACCAGAACGGCTTTCTGAAGCATGGGGAAGCTTGCCAGCTTGCTCCACGGGTAGTAGGCACAGCCGAAGAAAATCATGGGGCCGAGGACCAGCGTGAACATCATGCCGACCTGCGTCTGGCCGATGAGGCAGCCCAGCACGAGGCCGGAAGCGGAAGCCATCAACGCGACGAGAAGCAGAATGGCGACGAGCACCAGCGGCTGAGTTCCGCTGAGATCCAGTCCAGAGCCGAGCAGCAGCCATCCCGCGGGAATCACGACTAAACCCGCAGTGAGGGCCTGAAGCATCCCCGCAACGATTTTTTCCACGGCAATCCAGGCAATGTGGATGGGGCTGAGCAGGCGGTCCTCGATTTCCTTGGTGAATTGAAATTCGGCGATGAGCGGCATGGCCACGCCCTGCGCGCCCGAAATCACCATGGTGATGGCCATGATGCCGGGAAGCAGCATGTTCTTGTAAGCCTGGGGAAGCAGTCCGCTGCCGGTCATGATGCGGCCGAAGACGAAGACGAACATCATCGGCTGGATGAGGTTCATGACCAGCACGGGAAGAATGTTGCGGCGCGCGACGTGGGCATCGCGGCCGAGCAAGGCGAGAAATGTTTTCCAGTTCATTCGCGCAGTCCCTTTCCGGTGTGCAGCAGGAAAAGATTTTCCAGACTGGGTTCCGACAGATGCACGTCGTGAATCTCCGCGCCCGCGCCCACCGCTGCGCTTACGAGAGCCGGAATCAACGCACCACCGCGGTCGGCATAGACGTCCACCGCGGAATCGCCGCTGGGACGCACCTCGCGAACGCCTTCGAGCGCCCTCAGGCGGCCCTCGAGCTCGGGCACGGCGCGGCTGAAGCGCAGCCGGACGAGCCAGCCGCCGGGGACGGAGGCCTTCAACGCGGCCGGCGTGTCGCAGGCAATCATTTTTCCGTGGTCGATGATGGCGATGCGGCTCGCGAGCTCGTCGGCTTCCTCCATGTTGTGCGTGGTGAGCAGGATGGTTTTGCCGCGGCGGTTGTATTCGCGGATCAGCTCCCAGACGACGAGACGGGTTTGCGGGTCGAGGCCGACCGTAGGCTCGTCGAGGAAAAGGACCACGGGATCGTGCATCAGGGCGCGCGCGATGGAGAGCCGCTGCATCATGCCGCCGGAAAAACCGCGAACCATCTGATCGCCGCGCTCAGCGAGATGGAAGCGCTCGAGCAATTCTTCGGCGCGCTTGTGCGATTCGCGCGCGGGCAGGCCGAAGTAGGCGCCGTGGAAGGTGAGGATTTCACGCGCGGTGAGAGCGAAGTCGAGATTGGGCCGCTGGGGCACGACGCCGAACAGGCGCTTGGCGGCGACGGGATGCACCCAGACGTCGAAGTCGCCGACGATGGCGCGGCCGGAGGTGGGCCGGATGCGCGTGGTGAGGATTCCCACGGTCGTGGATTTGCCGGCGCCGTTGGGGCCGAGCAGGCCGAGGACTTCGCCGGGATGAACCTCGAGAGAAAGGCCGGCGAGCGCAGTGACTTCGACCTGCTTGCTCTTGTCGCTTCGCGCTTTCGAGCGCGGCTGGCCGAACATGAAGCCGGTCTGGGCGGCCATGGGCGGAGCGCTGCGGTAAACTTTGACGAGCTGCTCGGTGCGCAGGCCGGTGCTCATCGTTTTGCCTTCCAGGATTTCTCGAGCTCCATCATTTCGCGCAGGGCGCGGTCGAGTATGTCGCGAATGCTCTGTTCGCGGTCGGGACGGCCTCCGGCGCGCGAGGCAGCGTAGAAGGCGGCTTTGAGGAGGGTCTTTGCCGGCGCCAGCACGGCAAACGATTCCGGCCGGATGGAGTTCCCCCAGTCTTCCCAGCGCTCGGCGCGCTGCCAAATGCGGTCCACCATCTCCGGGTTGCGCTTGAGCTCTTCGCGGCCAGCTTCGGTGATGTGGTACACGCGCTTTCCGTCTTCGCGCTCGGAGGAGATGAGACCTTCGTCGTCGAGTTCCTGGAGAGTGGGATAGACAGTGCCCGTGGAGGCGCGATAGAGGCCGCCGGAACGTTCCTGCAATTCCTTGATGAGCTGGTAGCCGTGCTTAGGGCCTTCAGCGAGAAGGTAGAGCACGGCGAGCCGCGCCTCGCCGGATTCAAAAAAGCGGGAGCGAGAGCCAAGAGCAATGGCAGACCAGGGCCCCCAGGGATTCATGGAAAAGCGAAAAGCGCCGCGCACCATAACCTCCTACATGTCGTACGACATACTTTGCGATGCCACGAGCGTTGCGTCAAGGGATTTTTGGGGTGGAGGGCGGAGCGACGCAGGCTGCGCGAACGCATTGCCACAAACATCGGGGTCCCCGGCGACCAGGAGCTGACCAATCTCGCGTTCAGTGAGAGCATCGTGGTCACAGTTCCGGGCAATACTCGCTTCTACCTTGTACTCCGGAAGGGTTCGTCGACAGGCCAGTCGGGGGTCGGCGCGGCAGCGTCTTCGAATCAAGCAGTGGT
>DASPSB010000125.1:0-5224 GCA_035624135.1 Candidatus Acidiferrales bacterium
GCGCTGCTTCGCGGGGGTGTCTATGCAGATCACGGAGATGAGCGCGAAGGAATGCCGCGAATTGCTCGCTCGTAAGGGAGGGGGCCGGCTGGCATGCGCGCGCGACAACCAGCCCTATATCGTGCCCATTTACTTTGTGGCGGAAGGCGACAATCTCTTTTGCTTCTCGACACTGGGCCAGAAGATCGAGTGGATGCGGGCGAATCCGCTGGTATGCATCCAGGCGGACGATATCCGCAGCCAGTTCGATTGGAAGAGCGTAGTGGTGTTCGGGCGATATGAAGAGCTGCTGGACGATGAGAAGCACGAGCAAGCCCGAAGACACGCAATCACTCTGTTTTCACGGCGCGATAACTGGTGGGTAGGCGCGTACGCCGCCGACGAAGTCCGCAAGCACGGAGGAGATCCGACACCCGTAATCTTCATCGTGCACATCACACAGATCAGCGGCATTCGGGCGGAGCCGGACGCGGCGCAGGTGGCGCTCGATGTAGCGCAGCAGAAGTGGTGACAGGCGGGCGGCGTTTCGGGCAGCCGCTCGCGGATTCAAGGCATCACCACGGCCGAGGAGCACCCCGATGGAAGAAGCTCTAACCCTGCACCGACTCCACTTCGCTTTCACGGTCACGTTTCATTATCTTTTCCCTCAGCTCACCATGGGGCTGGCACTGCTGATCCTGGTGCTGAAGACCCTGGCACTCCGGACGGGAAACGAGCATTACAACCGAGCAGTGCGGTTCTGGGCGCGGGTGTTTGGGATCAACTTCGCGCTCGGGGTGGTGACGGGCATACCGATGGAATTCCAGTTTGGGACCAACTGGGCGCAGTTTTCCCGCGCCGCGGGCGGGGTAATTGGACAGACGCTGGCGATGGAGGGCGTGTTTTCGTTCTTCCTGGAATCGAGTTTTCTGGGGCTGCTTCTGTTCGGTGAGAAGAAGCTGGGGCCGCGCGGTCACTGGTTTGCGTCGCAGATGGTGTTTTTGGGGTCGTGGGCTTCGGGCTATCTGATCGTGGTCACGGATGCGTGGATGCAGCATCCGGTCGGGTACACGCTGGGCCCGCACGGCGAAATCCTGCTTTCCAGTTTCTGGGGCCTCTTACTGAATCCGTGGGGCCTGTGGCAGTACGCGCACACGATGGCGGGTTCGGTGATTACGGCCAGCTTTGTGATGGCCGCGATCGGCGCGTATTACCTGCTGTGCGGCGAGCACCTGGGATACGGGCGGACCTTCGTTTGCGTGGGTGTACTCGCGGGCTTGGTCGCATCGGTCGCGCAGATTTTTCCTACCGGCGATTCGCAGGGGCAACTGGTGATGGAATATCAGCCGGCCACGCTCGCCGCAATGGAAGGGCTGTTTGAGACGAAGCCGGGCGCTCCGCTGGTGATCCTGGGCCAGCCGGACGTGGTGAACCGGAAACTGGATAATCCGCTGGAGGTTCCCGACGCACTCAGCATGCTCACGTACCGGCGGTGGAAGGCGGAAGTGCGCGGGCTGGACCAGTTTCCGCGCGCGGATTGGCCGGATGGAATTCCAGTGGTCTATTACAGCTATCACGTGATGGTGGGATTGGGGACGATCTTCATCGCGATTCTGGCGCTGGCCGGGTTTGCGCTATGGCGCGGGACTCTCTACCGGTCGCGGGCGCTGCTGTGGACGCTGCTGCTTTCCTGCCCGCTCCCCTACATCGCCAATACCGCGGGATGGATTACGGCGGAAACCGGGCGGCAACCGTGGCTGATCTATGGATTGATGCGCACGCCCGCGGGGATTTCGCCGAGAGTGTCTTCGGGCAATACGTGGTTCACGCTTATCGGCTTCATGGGCCTATATCTGGTGCTCGGGATCCTCTTCCTGCTGCTGGTAGGCCGCGAAATCGCGCACGGGCCCGAGCCGGAAACGCAGGGGTGAGGGGAGCGGGCCATGGAAACCATCTGGTTCTGCCTGATCTCCGTGATGATCGCGATTTACGTGGTGCTGGACGGTTTCGATCTGGGCGCGGGGATCATTCACCTGAGTGTGGCGCGCACGGATGCGGAGCGGCGGGCGGTGCTGGCTTCGATTAGCCCGGTGTGGGACGGGAACGAGGTGTGGTTGCTGGCCGCAGGAGGAACGCTCTATTTTGCGTTTCCTGCGCTGTACGCGGCGGGATTCAGCGGATTCTATCTGCCGCTGATGATCGTCCTGTGGCTGCTGATTCTGCGCGGGTGCGCGATCGAGTTTCGCAATCACATGGAGAGCCCGGTGTGGGCGCCGTTCTGGGACGTGGTGTTTTGCGGTGCGAGCGCGCTGCTGGCGGTATTTTTCGGGGCCGCGCTGGGGAACGTGGTCCGGGGAGTGCCGCTGGACGCTTCCGGCTGGTTCTTCGAGCCGCTGTGGACGAATTTCCGGCTGGGCGCGGATGCGGGCATTCTGGATTGGTACACGGTTCTGGTGGGAGTCGCGGCGTACTTCGCGCTGACGCTGCATGGGGCGCTCTGGGTGGCGCTGCGGACGGAGGGAATCGTGCGCGAGCGTGCGCGACGGGTGATGCGATGGAGCTGGTGGGGCGCGGGAATCTTCACGCTGCTGGTCACCTGGGCGACATTTTCGATCCAGCCGCAGGTGCCGCACAATTTTGTGGAGCATCCGTGGGGAGCGGTCTTCCCGCTGCTGGCGCTGGGGGGACTGGCGGGCGTGATGGCGCTGGCGCGGCGGGAAAATTCGGATTTTGGCGCGTTCCTCGCGTCGTGCGCGTATCTGGTGGGGATGCTGACCAGCGTGGTGTTTGGCGTGTATCCGTATGTCTTGCCGGCGTGCACGGATGCAGCGTATTCCTTGACGATCTACAACGCGGCGGCCGGCGGATACGGACTGCGCGTGGGGATCGTGTGGTGGGTCATCGGCATCGCGCTGGCGACAGGGTATTTCCTGTACTTGTACCGTCACGCGGCGGGACGCATCAAGACGGCATCGCGCGACTCGCAGTGAAGCGCCGGGGCAGCGCGGCTCAGGCGAAATCCAGTTCGATCTCGTCGATGTAGCACCATCCCCAGGTTTCGCCGGGCTCGATCGAGCGCATGATGGGATGCCTGACGGCGTGGAAATGCGTGGTGGCGTGTTTGTTCTTAGAGGAATCGCAGCAGCCCACATGGCCGCAGGTCATGCAGAGCCGCAGATGGACCCACGTGTCGCCCATTTTCAGGCACTCGACGCAGCCCTGGGTCAGCGGTTTCACCTCGCGGATCTGATTGGTGTGCGCGCATTTTTTCATTGGATCCTCGCGCTGCCGGCGCGGCTGGTCATTCCATCTCCGCCAGGGTGCGGTGAACCATATGAATGGAGATCGCTCCTTCTCCCACGGCGGAAGCCACGCGCTTGACGTTGCCGGAGCGGACGTCGCCCACGGCGAAGACGCCCGGGAGGCTTGTTTCCAGCATTTGCGGGACGCGCTTGAGCTTCCATGGTGAGGAGCCATTGGCCGAGTCCAGATCGCGTCCCGTGAGGATGAATCCCTTGGGATCGAGAGCGAGGCAGCCGCGGAGCCATTCGGTGCGCGGGTTGGCGCCGGCCATGATGAAAACGTGGCAAATTTCATGGACAGTGATCCGGCCGGTGGCTTTGTCGCGCCAATGGACACGTTCCAACTGTTTATCGCCTTCGAGGCGGACCAGCTCTGTGCCGTAATGCACTTCGATCGCGGGATTCTCTTCGATGCGCTGGATGAGGTAGCGCGACATGGTGTCGGCGAGGCGGCCGGAACGGACGACCATGTGAACTTTTCGAACCGTGTCGGCGAGGAAAACGGCGGCTTGTCCCGCCGAATTGCCTCCCCCCAGCACGATGACTTCTGCTCCCCGGCATAATTGCGACTCCATGTTTGTGGCGCCGTAATAGACGCCGAGGCCCTCAAACCTTTCGAGGTTTTCGATGCCCGGCTTGTTGTATTGCGCTCCCGTGGCGATGACCAAGGCGCGGGCAGCGATTTTCGTGCCGGTGTCGAGAACGACATTGTAGGGCCGCTTGTCGCATTCGAGGCGCGCAACGCTGTGCGCGACCATCATCTGCGCGCCAAATTTGGAAGCCTGAGCGATGGCGCGGGCGGCCAGTTCCTGCCCGGAAATTCCCATCGGAAATCCCAGGTAGTTTTCGATCTTCGAGCTCGAGCCCGCTTGGCCTCCGGGCGCGGCGGTTTCGATGACGAGCGCATCCAGTCCTTCCGAGGCGGCGTAAACGGCGGCGGCCAGCCCCGCCGGACCGGCCCCGACGATGACGAGGTCGCGGATCAGAGTCTGGTCAATGCTCGCGTTCAGGCCCAGACATTCGGCCAAATGCTGGATCGAAGGGTTGCGCAGGGCGGCGCGGCGGCCGCCGCCGCAGACGACCACAGGAATCTCCTCACGCCTGACGTGGAAACGGTCCAGCAACTCCTGGGCTTCCGAGTCGGCGTCCAAATCCATGTAGACAAAGGGCTGGCTGTTGCGCGTCAGAAATTCGCGGAGGCGAAGCGTTTGAGCAGAGTGCTGGGAGCCAAGCAGAACCAGATTTCCAAGACCTTTCTGAATCAGTATCAGGCGGCGAAGGATAAAGGCCCGCATGAAGACGTCGCTCAACTCCGCATCGCGGGAAATCAAGGCGCGGAACTCATCAGGACGGAGCTCGATGATCTCCCCGGATTCCGTGATGCGGCCAAGGACAAGCGAGCGGCGGCCGGAGATCATGTTGAGCTCGCCGGTGAACTCTCCGGGGGCGTGGGTGGCGACCGCCTTTTCGCCTTCGAGGCCGGGTTGAACGATTTCCATTGCTCCGGAGAGAAGGACATAAAAGGAAATGTTCGTCTGCCCGGGCTCGAAGAGTACTTCACCGCGCTCGACGTTGCGGACTTTGCCCGCGGCGCGCACGCGGGCGATCTGCGCGGGAGTGAGCGTCGGAAAAGTTTGCGTCTGAGCGTCGAGGGCGCTCGGCAGTGGAGATGAAGACATCTGTCCTCCAGGGCGGCCAGTATAGAACCATTGTTCGATGCTGCGCGCGCCGGCTGGTTCCAGGGCGGGATTCGGGTTTTGAAGGGCGAAGTGGACGGGCTAAAGTAGAGCTATCTTCATGAGCGGGAAGGTCGATCGCCGATGGATGAGCAGTACCGTCGCCCTTTTGCTCTGTGCATTCTGGCTTCCTGCGGTGCAGGCGGCAGCCGGAGCGGCGGCAGACGATGAGATCTTATCCGTAGCCGTCTGTTCAATTGTATACCC
>DASPSB010000138.1:0-5054 GCA_035624135.1 Candidatus Acidiferrales bacterium
TGACGCGTTGTGGATTCTCCTCACCTTCGCCTGCCCGATACACGTAATAACCTGCCAGGTCCGGTTCCGGGTTGATGGCCCAGGAAAGCTCGACCGCTGCGGGAGTCGCTCCGGCAGCGGGGACGAAGACGCCCTCGAGATCGAGAGGAGCGGCGGGCGGGAAGATGTCTTTGGGCGTAACTTCGACCGGGCGAGATTCGCTGGATTCGAGGGATTCGCGGCCGTACTGCGCGACGCTGCGCACGATGTATTGGTAGGTCTTTCCCCATTCGATTTGGGCATCGAGATAGCCGGCAGTGGGAGAAAGAGCCAGGAACACGGGCGCGCCGCGCTGGGCTTTCTGCGCGCCGGGGCTGGGCGATTCCATCCGGTAGATTCTGTATCCGCCGAGACTGGTGAGAGGAGAACCGCCACTGGCGGTGGAGGGCGGGTCCCAACTGAGCTGCACGCCGGCTTCGATGACGGTGGCTCGTACGTCCTCAATGGGCGCGGGAGCCGGATGCACGATAAACGTGGCGACATTGGAATCCTCGGAGGCTGTGCGTTTGGACGAGCGGCCACGGACGATGTAGAAGACCTGCTCGCCGGCATGGCTCGCGATTTCTTCCGGCTTGATGGAGTCTTGAAACTCGATATGGTCGGCGTTCCGATAGGCGTCGAGCGCAGGCGCAGAGATGGTGAAAACCAAATGCAGGGAGCCGGAGGCCGGCGACGGTGCCGCGGCAGGACCGAATCCGCGGAGGATTTCGATACTGGGCGTGGCGGCAAGCGGATCCCCGTCGATATTTTTCGACGGGGGAGTGAAGGTCAGAAGGCCGCCATCGCCGCGCTGGTGAGCCGACAGGTCGGTGACCGCCTCGGGAACGAGAGGGTGCGGGGGCTGGGGCTCGGCGGGAACGCCGCAGGAAATTTCGGCGAGGATTGTGAGAAGCAGTAAAAGCGAAATTCGAAACTCGAAATTCGGAATACGACCAAAGATCCAGACCACAGGACCTCGGGGTAAAAGCGAGTTTCGATTTTCGAATTTCGAGTTTCGATGATTCACAGAATATAGCGGCTCAGGTCCTGGTTTTTGATGATGTCGGCGAGCTGCTTCTGGACATACTCGGCATCGATCCGGATGGTCTTCTTTTTCAACTCGGGCGCTTCAAAAGAAAGCTCGTCGAGCACCTTTTCCATGATCGTGTGCAAACGGCGTGCGCCGATATTTTCCGTCTGGGAGTTCACATGGGCCGCGAATTTGGCGAGCGCGGCGATCGCGTCGTCGCCGAAGGTCAGTTTGACGCCTTCCGTCTCGAGGAGCGCGGCGTATTGCTTGATGAGCGCGTTCTTCGGCTCCGTGAGGATGCGCACAAAATCCATTTCCGTGAGCGAGGTGAGTTCGACACGGATGGGAAAGCGGCCCTGGAGTTCGGGGATCAGGTCGGAAGGCTTGCTGACGTGGAAGGCGCCCGCGGCGATAAACAGGATGTGCTCGGTGCGGATGAGGCCGTATCGCGAATTAACGGTGGTGCCTTCGACGATGGGCAGAATGTCGCGCTGGACGCCTTCGCGCGAGACGTCGGGGCCGTGGCCGGATTCGCGGCCGGCGATTTTGTCGATCTCGTCGATGAAGATGATGCCCATCTGCTCGGCGCGGTCCACGGCCATGCGGGTCACCTGGTCCATGTCGATGAGTTTGTTCTCCTCTTCCTGGATCAGGTACTCGTAGGCGTCGGCCACGGTCATCTTGCGCTTCTTCTTGGACTGGCCGAAGAAGTTGGAGAGCGCGTCGCGGATGTTGAGGTCCATTTCCTCAACGCCCTGGCTGGAGACGATTTCGAAAGCGGGCATGGAGCGCTCGCGGACTTCGACTTCCACCATGCGCGTGTCGAGCTTGGCGTCCCGGAACTGGGCGCGGAGCTTTTCGCGGGTGCGGGCGTACTGCTCCATGCGGTGCGCCTCGTCGGTGGGCGCGGAGCTGGCGGCGGAATCGCGGCCGGAGAAAATCGGCACAGGGCCGGCGCTAGTGCTTGCAGCCGAACCGGACTGAGGGGTAGGCAAAGTATAAGAGGGCGGAGGCAACAGGAGATCGAGCAGGCGTTCCTCGGCGGTCTGCTCGGCGCGCTCGGCAACTTCATCGAGCTTTTCTTCGCGGATCATGTCAATGGCGTTCTCAACGAGGTCGCGGACCATGGATTCAACGTCGCGGCCAACGTATCCGACTTCGGTGTACTTGGACGCTTCAACTTTGACGAAGGGACAGCCGGCAAGGCGCGCGAGGCGGCGCGCAATTTCGGTTTTGCCCACGCCGGTGGGGCCGATCATCAGGATGTTTTTCGGCAGGATGTCTTCGGCGAGCTCGGGAGCGAGCTTCTGCCGGCGGACGCGATTGCGCAAGGCCACGGCAACGGCGCGTTTGGCGGGAGTCTGCCCGATGATGTATTTGTCGAGCTCGATGACGATTTCGCGCGGCGTCATGTCGTCGAGCGCGGGAAGCTGTTCGGGCTCCTGGGGAGGCATCTCGCCGGGGAGATAGAGGACGCGCTGCTTGTCGTTCTTGTCGGTCACAATTCCTCGATGGAAAAATTGTTGTTCGTGAAGATACAGATCTCGCTGGAGATGCGCATGGCCTCCTGCGCAATCTCGCGGGCGGAGAGCTTGGTGTGGCCGGCCAGCGCGCGCGCGGCGGCCAGAGCGTATGAGCCCCCGGAACCGATGGCGCAGATGCCGTCGTCGGGCTCGATGATGTCGCCGTTGCCCGAGAGGACGAAGGTGCTCTTCGTGTCCGCAACAACAAGGAGCGCATCGAGGTGGCGGAGCATGCGGTCGGTGCGCCAATCCTTGGCCAGCTCGACGGCGGCCCGGGCGAGATTGCCGTGATATTCCTGGAGCTTGCCTTCGAAACGGGAGAAGAGAGAGAGCGCGTCGGCCGTATGACCGGCGAAGCCAGCGAGCACTTTGTCTTCAAACAGGCGCCGGACCTTCTTGGCGCTCTGTTTGATGACGCTCTCGCCCAGGGTCACCTGGCCATCGCCGGCCATGACAACTCTGCCATCGCGGCGAACGCAGAGAATCGTGGTGCCGTGCATCGGCTCGCTTTTTTGTCTTCCCGGCATTCAAAAAGTATATCGCGAGTGCGGGAGAGGGCGAAAGCTACGGCGCTCCACCAGATCGCGAGCGTGAGTGAGTTGCTGGCGCGACTAACGCACTGCTGGAGGGCGCTTGAGACTGAGGACGAAAGCGACGAGCGCCTGGAGATCGGGACTATCAGCCGGAATGCTCGGCATGCCGACCGAACGGGCGTGGGCGCCGGGTTTTTGAAGAAAGAGCGCGATCGCTGCGGCATCGAGGCGAGTGCCCGTAAGGTCAGGAGCGTCGTCGGTTCCTTCACCGTGCGGGCCGTGGCATTCGTGGCATTTGTAAGCCATGAAGCGGGTCTGACCCAGCGCGATGAGCGGGTCGGGAGCGGAAGTCGGTGGAGGCTCAAGAGGCGGGGGATCGCGATAGACGAGGCAGGCCGCGGCGAGCAGCGTCACCACGAGGAAGCAGTACGGAAGCAGAACTTTCGTCATTGGCGATCCAGCAAAAGGATATACGACGCCGGGCCTGCCTCGGAATAATCACGTGTACGTACGATTTCGCGCCAAATGCAGCGCTTGCAAAGCGGCTATGCTAGGCTCGCCGCGACGGGAGGCAAACGATGAGCGGGCGAGATTGGCGGATAGTGTTGGGGCTGGCGCTGGCCATCACCGGACTGAGCCGTTCAGCGCTGGCGCAAATGAGCTACCGAGAGGGAACGGCGGAGGCGCTGCGCGGCCGGAAGGCCACGGGCTTTCTCGAGGTGCCGAAGGGGACGGATAACGCGGCGAACATTCCTGTGATTGTGGTGAATGGCGTGCGGCCCGGCCCGGTGCTCGCCCTGGTAGCGGGAGCGCATGGAACCGAATACACCTCGATCCTCGCGCTCGAACGCGTGGCATCGATTCTGAATCCAGCCGAACTGGCGGGCACCGTGGTAATCGTGCCGCTGATTAACACCTCATCGTTCGAGCAGAAGGTGCCGCACTTGAATCCGGTGGACGGTAAAAACATGAACCGGTTTTATCCGGGAAATGAGCAGGGAACGCAAACGGAGCGCGCCGCCTTTGTGATCACCAAAGAAATCGTCGAGCGCTGCGCCTACTTGATCGACTACCACGGCGGGGATCGGGACGAGAGCCTGCGGCCCTACACCTACTGGGCGCCGACCGGAAACGACGAGCAGGACCGCGTATCGAAAGAGATGGCGCTGGCGTTCGGGATCAATCACATCATCATCTGGCGCGACCGGCCCAAGGACCCGGCAGCGACGAAGTACCTGGACAATACGGCGGCCGCGCGCGGAAAACCGTCGCTGGTGGTGGAGGCGGGACACGCGGGAACGACGGAACTGGCTGACGTGGAGCTGCTGGTGACCGGCACAATCAGCACGATGCGAACCCTGAAGATGCTGGAGGGGCCCCCGCTGCCGATTGAGAACCCAGTGTGGCTGGAAAAGACGGTGGACGTGACCAGCGAGAAGACCGGAATTTTCTACCCGATGGTGCAGCGGAGCGTGTACGTGGCGGCGGGAGAGAAGCTGGGATACGTGACCGACTATTTCGGGAACACAATCTACACGGCGCGGGCGCCAGTGGCGGGGATCGTGATGCACATTTGCGCGGTGCCCTCCATGAAGCAGGGAGACAACATCGCTGTAATTGGAGTGCCGGCGGAGAAGGCGCCTTAGAGCCGCAGCGTTTGGCGGAAACAGGAGTGAAGGTCCAGCGCGGGAAGCGAATTAGTACTTAAACTCGATGGAGTAGTCCCGAACGGCGTCGAAATGGAAGGCCGGGCCCTGCGAGAGAGTGTCGTAGCGGCCGGAGACGTCCGGCTGGGCGGCGTAAATGACGAGAAAGCCGCTGATGTGATCGGCGGAGGGACCGCTCGAAGGTTTGGGCTCGATATTCCAGAGGAAGCGCACGGCATACCAGCCGGGCTGAACGCCGGAAAAAACGAATTCACCCTTCTCATTCGATAGCACGGTGAAGAGA
>DASPSB010000139.1:0-30901 GCA_035624135.1 Candidatus Acidiferrales bacterium
CAGCAACGGCGTGGACGCCGTTCGCTTTGACCTCGAATGGATCCCCAGCACCGAGCCGAAACTCTTGTTCGCCGGTTCTTGGATCCCGCGCAAAGGCACGCGCGAATTCACGCGAGCGTTTGCCGAGCTGCGCACCGCCCATCCGGGGTTGCGCTGCACGATTTTGGGCTCCGGCATCCCGTGCGAGCGAGTGCTTCAAGATTTCGCGCCGGCGGACCAGGACGCCGTAGAGGTTTTGCCGTCGGCCAGCCGGGAGGAACTTCCGGCTCTCATGGCGCGCGACCAGATTTTCGTGCTCCCCTCCTATTTCGAGGGCATGCCCCTCACGCTTCTCGAAGCTATGGCTGCGGGGCTGCCCTGCGTGACCACGAACATTTGTGGGATGCGCGACCTCGTACTGCACGGCACGAACGGCTTCCTGATTAATCCGGGCGATACACATGGGGTCGTCGCCACGCTCCACGCCTTGCTCGCCTCCAGTGAGCTGCGACGGCGAATCGGAAGTGCCGCACGGCAGTCGGCTCGCGAGCGGACCTGGGAACGGTCTGCCGGAGAGATGGAGGCTGTTCTCGGGGACGTGGCAGGCAGTAAGCCACGCCGCTTTGTGCTTCAGGAAGGACGCTGGAGCGATGAATTGACCGAGGCCCCTGGTGACCGCCTGGCGAGAGTGCTCGTGAAGTTGAGCGAGGAGCTGAAGCGAGAGACGGATCCCTTTCGCGAGATGGAGCAGTGGAAGGACTTGCACATCGCCGGCCGGATTCTCGACCTGGGCTGTGGCACGGGCTGGAAGGCCGCGAGCCTCGAGCGCGAGCCATCGAACTCGGCTATTGCCGTGGATTACGATTTCCGTCTGCTCCAGTTTGGGCGGAAAGAGTTCGGTGTGAAGTCTCCGGTACAGTCGGATGGATGTGCTTTACCGTTTCCATCTGGGAGGTTCGACTGGGTGCTGGCGATCGAAGTGATCGAACATCTGCCGCGCCCTGATCTGTTTCTGCGTGAAATTCACCGCGTGCTCCGTCCGGGCGGGAGGCTTCTGCTGACTACTCCCAACCGCCTGCAATATCTGCGCCCCTGGCATCCGCGCTGGTTCTATCGCGCGCTGCGGCGCCGCATTGTGCTCGAGCCTTCGCACGTGCGCGAATTCACCCTTCGCGAACTACGGCAACTGCTCCCGCCCGGCCTCGAAATCGAGTGCCTGCGTTACCGTGGCACCCTTTGCGGCCGGCCGCTGCCCATTGGCATCGATTCTTTGCCCCAGCCTTTCCGCATGTGGTGGGCCCAGGGGATTGAAATCGTTGGCCGGAAGTCGGAAGCAAATGGCTCCTGAGAGAAAACTCCGAAGCGGAGCGCTGGCCTGGACCAGGAGAAACGCCCGCGACGTCAACTGGGAAATCGCTCGTGACCTGAGCAACCTCGCGATCGCTCCCGGGGCAGCCGTGGCCGACATCGGCTGCGGCGCAAAGCCCTACGAGAGATTTTTTCCCGGCGCCGCGCGTTACTGCGGGATTGACCTGCCCGCGGACCTGTCAGCGAACAAACTCCAAAAGCGCGCGGACGTCTATGCGGATCTCCGGATGCTGCCGCTCGGAGACGAGAGTTTCGATGTCGTGCTCTGCACCCAGGTGCTGGAACACGTCCCGGACCCGGCACGCGTCCTCGGCGAGGCGCATCGGATTCTGCGGAGCGGTGGTCTGGCCGTGATCACGGTTCCTTTCCTGGCCGCTGAGCATGAAGTGCCCCACGACTACCTGCGTTTTACCTCCTTCGGCGTTACGGCGCTGCTCGAACAAAATGGCTTTGAAGCCATGACGGTGAAGAAGCAGTTCGGCTTCTGGTCCGCCATCGGGGAAATGATTTATTGGCATTACCACCGCAAAGTGGCTGGCACGCGCTGGGAGAAGTACTGGTATGCCATTGGCACCACAGCGTTGCTTCGCGGATTCCACTTGCTTAATCGCGTGGACCCCGACGACAAGCTCGTGCTGAATCTGTTCGTCACGGCTCGCAAAGCAGCCGTGCCTGCGTCATCGGCGCCGACGCGGCACGATTGTGTTCCCGACGCCGAGGTAGTGCGGTCGTGAGTCCCGAAAAGCCCACGAATAGCGCCTCCGCTGTCGCCGTGGGGACAGGCAAGGAGGAGTTGCACCGCTATTGGGACGCGCATCCCATCTCGACCGACAGCGTCCCTTATGAAGTCGGTACGCGCGAATCCTTCGAAGCCATTTACGACAACTGGAAGCAAACCATCGACCAGATGCGCCTCGATTTCTTGGAATCTTGCCGAGGCCGAAAGGTTCTCGAGGTCGGCTGCGGTATCGGCAAGGACGCACGTTTCCTCACCGAGAATGGCATTGACTATACCGGCTTGGATTACAGCTTCCGTTCCCTGGGTCTGGCTCACAAGCACTTTGGGTACGCGGGACTGCGCCCGCGGTTCGTGAATGGCGACGCGGTGGTCCTTCCCTTTCGCGACAATTCGTTTGGCCAGGTGATATCGATCGGAGTGATCCATCACATCGTGGGGACACCGGAGGCCTGCCGGGAGCTCGTTCGTGTCACGGAACCGGGTGGAATCGTGCGCGTGATGTTTTACAACCGCGACTCGTACCACTACGCGCTCGTCAATTGGGTCGTTCGCCCGCTCATCTGGCTGATGCTCCACTTTCGCGCGCTGGAAATCTTCCTCCGCTGGGCGCCGGAAAAATACCGGAACCTCTACGCCATCGCCAAGCAGCACGGGCTCTCCCGCGAGCTGCTGCTGGCCACCAGCGCCGACACCAGCTTTGCCGGCCGCGATAATTTCATCCCGCGCTCGGGCTTCTGGACCGAGCGGGAAATGCGCCAGCTGTTTTCCGGGCTGGAGGACCTCTGCTTCGTGCGCCGCGACCTGAAATATTTTCCGCTTCCCTTTTTCCGCGGCTGGGTCGAGAGCCGCTGGGGATTCTTCCTCACGATGACGGCGCGCAAGCCTCTGGCCGCTCCGGTAGCAGTTCCCGCTCCCGCTGCAACCGCAGTCCGCGCCACCGCTGCCGCGGGAGATTGAAGAATCGATGAGGCCATCCTCGGCAAGCTCGGAAGCGCTCCGAAGGTCGGTCCCGTCTTCGGGTTCATGGCTTGGCGAGAAAGTCCGGGACTTTCAAACGCCCACCGCCGATCCCGGCTCGTGCAGGCAACACGACGATTGGCAGTCCGCCAATCGTTCCTGGTGGGAAAGCCACCCCATGCGCTACGACTGGAAGCGCGCTCTCGCGGGAACCCCCGGCGAACTCTCCTGGTTCGACGAGATTGATCGTAGGTTCTTCGGTGCCACGGTTCTCCCCAACGCTTCGCGCCAGTTCGAATCGCTGCTTCCCAATGCTGCGCTGGCAGGAAAGTCGGTGCTGGAGGTGGGAATAGGAATGGGATCCCACTCGCGAATCCTCGCCCAGGGCGCGCGTCAGTTCGTCGGCGTTGACCTCTCCCGACCGGCGGTGACGGCCACCAAGCGGCGCCTGCAGTTGACCGGCTTGGAGCGTGCCTCCGTGCTTCAAATGGACGTCGAAAAACTGGCCTTTCCGGATGGCGCCTTTGATCTTGTTTGGAGCTGGGGCGTGATTCACCATTCCGCAAGCACGCGGCGCGCGCTGGAGGAGATCCGGCGAGTTCTCAAAACGGACGGCTGCGCCCTGGTGATGGTCTACCACCGCGCATTTGTGCCCTGGTGGATATACAACGGGTTGATTCGCGGAATTTCCTGCGGGGGCCTGTTCCGCAATCGCACGATTCACCGCGTCGTTCAAGCTTCGACGGATGGCGCCCTGGCGCGCTACTACACGGCGGGGGAGTGGAGGCGAGAGATTTCGGGACTTTTTCAGGCAGAGTCGATCGAAGTTTACGGGAACCGCGGCGAGGTGCTGCCGTTGCCCGCGGGCGTCCTCAAAGACAAACTCACGCGTTGCATCCCGGAGCCGCTCCTGCGCTTCTGGCTCACCACTTGCCGTCAGGGAACGCTGCTGTTTAGCCGGCTGCGTCCCCTCGCCGCCAACAAAAGACAGGGGTGAAGCCAGCGTCTCAGATTGCCAACGGCCACTGCATGCGCCTGTTGATCCTCACAAAAAATTATCCTCCTCGGTCCTGTGGTGTGGGCGACTACGCTCACCGGCTGGCCCAGGAATTCACAGCGGCCGGTGACTCCGTTACCGTGCTCACCGAGCCCGCGGCGGAGCCGCGACATCTCGCGATCAGTCTCCGCGAGCTGCCGCTGCGCGGCTGGCGCGATCTGCGGCCGGTCGTGGATGCCGTCGCTGCCTCGGCTCCTGACCGCGTCCAGTTGGAATACTCGGCTTACGGCTGGGGACGTTGGGGCACGGCGTGGTGGGTCAACGCGTTGCTGTTCCGTCTCCGCCGCCGCGGCATTCCCGTCCACGTGGGACTGCATGAACTGGCCATCAGCATGCGGCGGCATCCGCTCCAAACGCCTTTGGCGATGGCTCAATGGCTCCATATCGCACTTATCGTCTCCGCGGCGAAAACCGTTGCGGTGAACATGCGTTCGCGCGCCGTGCTGCTGGAGCGCCTGTTCCCCTGGTGGCGCGAAAAAATCCGCTACCGGCCGAATTCGAGCAATATCTCCGTGGTCCCGATGGCACAGGCCGGGAAAGAGTCATTCCGCCGCGAGCGCGGCGTTGCCCCAGGCGAACTGGTGGTCGCTACGTTCGGCCTCTTACATCCCGCGAAGAATTATGAAGGGCTGATCGAAGCTGCCGCGCACGTCCGCCAATCGATCCCCGCAAAGTTGTGGATGCTCGGCGATCGCGCCGCGGCATCGCCGGAATACGTTGCCAGGCTCGAGCGATTGGCTCGGGAATTGGGAATCGAGCAGCTCCTCTGGTGGCCCGGCAGGCTCGAACCAGCAGAGATTTCCCGAGCCCTGCAGGCAGCCGACGTATTCGTCCTTCCGCAATCCGACGGCCAGTTGACGCGCAGCGGCGCCTTCATGGCCGCCGCGGCCCACGGCCTGCCCGTCGTGGCCGTTCGTCAGCCCGGTGGACGCGACCAGATGGAATTCACGCATGGCCAGCACCTGTGGCTCGTCGAGCACAGCACACCCGAAGAGCTCTCGGCTGGGATTCGCGCCCTTGCGAGCGATCGGGAGGCGGCATCGCGCATGGGATGTCGCCTGCGCGAGCTGTACGCGGCCCGGTTCGACTGGCGGGTTACCGCGGCGGCTGGATGCGCTGCGGCGGCCAATCTCCCGGCCGCGGTGGCAGACCCAGAACCTACTGGCCGCAGGCCTGTCGCGGCTGGGCCTGTAAGCGCGGGACATTCCTGACCGGGTCTACGGGCTGAGCGCAGCCGAGCAGTCTCATGGAGGAAAAAAAGTGAAGGCACTCATCACGGGGGGCGCGGGATTCATCGGTTCCCACCTCTCCGGGCACTTGCTGGATCTAGGAGATGAGGTGTGGGTCGTCGACGACCTCTCCACCGGTTCGATTGAAAACATCGAGCACTTCAAGGGTCATCCCCGGTTTCACTACCAGATCTCGAGCATGGCCAATGTGCCGCAACTTGCCGAATTGGTGGACCGCTCTGACGTTGTCTATCACCTGGCTGCGGCGGTCGGCGTGCGGCTGATTGTGGAAAGTCCCGTGCGCACGATTGAGACCAACATCCGAGGGACCGAGATTGTGCTGGAATGTGCGGCCAAGAAGCAAAAACTCGTGGTCATCGCTTCCACCTCCGAAGTTTACGGGAAAGCGGACAAAGTCCCCTTCTGCGAAGACGACGACCTTGTGATCGGCCCGACCACCAAGGGGCGGTGGAGCTATGCCTGCTCGAAGGCGATTGATGAATTTCTCGCGCTCGCCTACTGGAAGGAAAAGCGCGTTCCGGTGATCGTGGCGCGCCTGTTCAACACCGTCGGGCCGCGCCAGACGGGGCGCTACGGAATGGTGCTGCCCAGTTTCGTTCGTCAGGCCTTGCGGGGCGAACCGATCACCGTCTTTGGCAACGGCTCGCAATCCCGCTGCTTTGCATACGTCGGCGACGTAGTGCAGGCGCTCGCCGGGCTGGCCCGCCTGGATGCCGCTCGAGGCGAGGTGTTTAACCTCGGAAACGACGAAGAGGTCACCATCAACGAGCTGGCCGAGCGCGTGCGCCTCGCCGCCCGCAGCCGTTCGGAAATCGTACACATCCCGTATGAGCAGGCTTATGAAGCCGGCTTTGAAGACATGCAGCGCCGCGTTCCCTCCCTGCAAAAAATTCGGCGCTTCCTTGGCTACCGCCCTGTCACCGGTCTCGACGAGATCATTCTGAAAGTGGTCGAGTACGAACGCGAGCATACCCCGGCGGCCGGCGCCGCAAAGGCCTGAGCGCCAGAGGAATCGTGAATTACGACATCACCGCCAACCGCAGGATTGGCCCGGACCTCCTGATTACCCTCCCGGTGTTCCTGCTGGTGGTGTTTGTGCTGCCCTGGATCGCCTTCCGCGTGGCCTACCAGCAGTATGTGCCTTTGATTGTGGGCGTGTTCATTTTTGCCGACATCTGCTTCACCTTTGCCTGGTGGCGCGCATCGGTCTATTTATTTGCGGCTTATGTGCTGGTGGAGGGGTTCCTGATAAATGCCTACGCGGTTCCCACTCTGAACCTGCTCAAAGATGCGCAGCTCCTCCTGATCTTCTTCCGCTTGGCGCTCGCCCTTATCGCTCGGCGGACGTTTCCTGTGCCGCACACGGGCTGGGTTGTCCCCTACTTTCTGTTCGCGGTGTATTACGTCGCGGAGATCTTCAATCCGCTTCTGCCCAGCATCCTCGTCGGGTTGATCGGCGCGCGTGTTACGCTTCTCTTTTTCCTCTGCTTCATCATCGGCTACTGGTTCTTCAACGACCGTGCGCAGATCATACGCTTTCTGCGCTTCCATAATTGGGCGAGCATCCCGATCTCTGTGTTCGGAGTGATTCAATTTTTCACCGGACCCGAACTGCTCCTGCGTATCTCGCCCGGATTCCAGCGGGCTATTTTTTACGCCAACGACCCGAAAAATCCGCAAGCTGGGTATTACTTTCGCACGATCTCCACATTCGCATCGAGCGCCGGGCTTTCCCAATTCCTCTGGCTGGCCGCAATGCTGACGCTCGCGCTGATGTTGATGTCGCCCCGTCCCGTGGACAAGATTATGACCCGCGTGGCTTTGCTGGCGCAGGCCTGCGCTACGCTCAGCACCGGCGGCCGCGGTCCGTTTATTTTGCTCTTCGTTTCGCTGTTCCTGGCCTTCGGGCTAATGGGCCGGTTGCGGCAGGCCTTCATGTCCGCGGCCCTGGTTACTGCTTGCCTGGTCGCGTCGATGCTATTTCTCGGACCAATGGTGGAGGCGCGCTTTGCCAGCATCTTCGACCTGGATATGGTTCGCGACCGTAACATGGCGCTCGCCGTGGGCGAGTTCGGCCATTCGATGGACTCGCCCATGGTGGGGCTCGGCGCGGGAATCGGATGCGCTGCCTCCAATCGGTTGGAAGGCAACGTGGATGTGGTGGGATCGGAGAATCAGTTCGCCCGGATCCGGAATGAGGGCGGACTGGCCGGGCTGGCGCTATTTGCTGTGTTCACCATCGCATTGTTCCTGGAAACCTGGCGCGCGGCGCGGCTGCTCCACGACCCCCAGTTGAAAATCATCGGGTGTCTGGCGGCCACATTTTGCCTGATCAACATCATGATCTTTCCCATTGGCCAGCCCCTGGACATCCCTCCGACGAATTTTTATTTCTGGTTCCTGTTGGGATTGCTTGTGGCCCTGCTCAGGATCCAGGCCGGGGAAGTCGCTGCGGGCCTTCAGCCCCCTCCTCCCAAACGCTGGTCTTGGAGCTTCTCCCGCTGATGGCCATGGAGGCGAACAGCCTCACCTTTCGCGACAAGCAGATCACGCTTGTGGTTCTGCTCGCCCTCGGAATTGTGATTACGCTTACCAATTCGTCGTTCACTTTCATGGACGATGAGATCGCCATGCTCCAGGATGCGCTCGTTCCGATGTCGCAGACCATTCATTCCTTTGTGGACGGCGCCGGATTGCACCGCCATCCGCCGCTCTACGACCTGCTGCTTGCGTGCTGGATGCGCTTGACCGGCGCGCGCGTATCCCTTCTGCGCGTGCCGGCCGTTGCTTTCTACCTGCTCGGGCTGTGGTTTGTGGTTCGGGCCGCGGGATTGATTGGAGGAGCGGCAGCGTCGCGTGCGGCGCTCTGGCTCGGCGTCGTATTTCCCTACGGTTTCCACTTCGGCAGGATTGCAGGCTGGTATTCGCTTTCCTTCTGTACCGTGGCGGCGCTGACCTGCGCCTATCTTCTGTTCGCGGAGAAACCCGGCTGGAAGCGCTGGTTGCTGGTGATCGTCGCGTGCGAACTGGCCCTGTACACGAATTACTTCCTGTTTGCGTTCGCGGGCCTTCTCCTGCTCGATTACTGTTTCACGCATCGCCGGAGTCTGTCGGCCCATCCGGGCGCTGTGGCCGCAACCGTTCTCGTTGTTCTTATTGCGTCCTATCCGATTCTTCGTGCGTTTTTCTTCCGCCTGGCGGTGGACCGGGCCATTCTCCATCCGGTGTACTCATTGGCGGCTACAGTGCTTTTCGGCGGCTACAACGTGTACACCTTGTTCGTCAGCGAATCCATGGCTCCGTGGTTCTGGTATTTCAGCATTCCTGTGCTGGTTGTCATGGCGTTCTGCGCCTACTTCGTTTTGCGGCATGCGCCGCTGGCGGCAGTGAAGCTTTTCCTTGGCTTTCTTGCCTGCACTCTCTCGATGACGCTCCTGAATCTGATCAACACCAAGCGCTTGTTGTTCCTCGCGCCGTGGCTGTTGATCCCCCTGGCCGTGATGCTGGTGAACCTGCCGCATTCGAAAACTCGAAGGGTTGCGACTCTTGCTTTGGCGCTGACAGGTGCTATCGGCTGGTTCGGAATTGTCTCCCGTCACTATTACGCCGCGCCCCGGCTGATTGAACCCTGGCGGCCTGTCGCCCTGGAAGCGGCAGACGAGGTGAAAAAAGACGCGGTAGTCATCGGCAACAATCCTTCCTTCTTCTTCTATCTCACCGAAGTGCTGCGTTCCTCCGCTACGCCGGCCCGCAGTGATTTTGTTGGAACCTACCCTGTGTATCTCAAACATCCGCGGCTGTTCGACACGAATCAGTGGCTCCAGGCCGGAAAAATCTATGGGCCAACTACAGTGCTCGTTAAGGGCGCTGCCGATGAAACCTTCTGGGGCTCGACCGCCGCCACAGAGAAGGTGCTGGAGCAGACTTGCCGTCTCGAAGGCGTCGAACGCGAACTGCCCGACTCCGGAATTGCCCTGAAGCAGCGCTGGTTCGCCGATGCCCGCCAGCCCTCTTGGCGTATCGAGGTGCGGACTTACCGCTGCCCCGAGGCCAACGTGGCTGCTGCCCTTCCGCGGGCACTCACGGACCCAAAAGGTAGGCTGTGACAAATTTTGTCCTTGAAATCTTCATTTAGATGCGGTATATTATAGAAGGGTAATTGTCTGTGGTCACTGCCAGAACAATCCGTGCACACCGCGATTCTCCTCTAACCCCTGTGCATTCAGCCGGTTCCACACTCCGGCTCCATAGCTCGAAAAATCGTCAATTTGCAACCTCTTTCTTTCCAAGCGATTACGAACTTCGGCAAAATTCGATTTCATCTAACTTCTATGAATTCAATCGCTTCCACACTCCCGGGGGGGGGTGGGGGCTCCTTTCCCAATTTGGAACCGGCTGGGCCTTCCTAATCCGCGTGCCATCGTGAGGAACCGGGAATGCCGCAAATAACTCGCGCAAGTGGGCAACGGCCTTTGCGTGTCCTCTTCGTGGACAGCCAGGCCGAACTCTGCGGCACCAGTTTTGCCCTCCTCACCATGCTGAAGCATTTCGACCGCGCAGAAGTCGAACCCGTTTATGTCTCTGCGACTCCGGATGGTGGCGAGATGCCAGCGGAGGTGGAAAAGCTGGGCATCCCGGCGCTGCATGTTGCTGCCGGGCGGTTCCGGCAAGTGGTGCGTACTTCGCTGGCTGTGGCCGAGTTCGTACAGTTGATACGCGGCCGCGCCATCGATCTTGTGT
The DNA here is from genome assembly GCA_035624135.1 of Candidatus Acidiferrales bacterium. Classification (GTDB taxonomy): domain Bacteria; phylum Acidobacteriota; class Terriglobia; order Acidiferrales; family UBA7541; genus JOPF136. The sequence continues at coordinate 10,091 of DASPSB010000139.1, forward strand.
TCGCCAATACGGGGCACACGATGCTGTTCGTACGGCCTGCGGCGGTTGCCACTCGACGTCCGTGCGTGTGGTGGTGCCACGGCTATGTGCCGAAGGAGAAGGTTGGTTTTGAGCCCATCGCACTCGCCCAGCGCATGCTTTCCGGCGAGCTGATTTTTGCCAATTCGGAATTCACTGCCCGGCAACTGGCGCCGGATTTTCCTGCCCAGACCATTCGAGTCATCCGGCCCGCGGTCGACCTGGCAAAGTTTCGTCCCGATCCGGCGGTTGGTGAACGCGTCAGGCACGAAGAGGGCATTCCGGCAGGCCAGCCGCTTGTTGGAATCTTCGGCCGTTTGCAGCATTGGAAGGGTCAGCACGTCTTCTTGCGCGCTGCTGCCTTGCTCGCCGGTCGCGGATTGCCGTTTACGGCTATCGTGGCAGGTGGAACGCTGTTTGACATTGAGCCGGAGTATGCCCGGGAGCTCGAGCGTCTCGCTGCGGCACCGTCCTTGGCCGGAAGAGTCCGGTTTCTGGGCAATCGGAGAAACCCGCAAGACTGGATGAACGCTTGCGACGTGGTCGTGCACGCTTCTGTCGAGCCGGAGCCATGGGGGTTGGTTGTGGCGGAAGCCATGGCCTGTGGCCGCGCCGTTATCGCCTCCGCTGCAGGCGGTCCGCTCGAGATGATGGATCACAAACGTACGGGTTGGCTCATCGCGCCTGGCGACGAGGTGGTGCTGGCGACCTCCCTCGAGATTCTATTGGCCAATCCAGATCTTCGCGCCGAGTTGGGAGATGCCGCGCGTCGCCACGCTGAGGCGGAGTTCGATCCCCGGCGCGCGGCTGCACTGCTTTCTTCGGAACTGTGGCGGATTTGGGCCACACGTATCAATAGCATGCAATTGCTCACGGAACCTGTGCCATGAAACCGCTTAGTCTGACTCTGGACGACGAGCGCCCCCGCCCTGACGGGCCGGATCGCGTCTCCTATCACCACCACCTGGCACGGTATCGCTTCGCGTACCGAAACATGAAGGGCGGCGAACGCGTGCTCGATGCCGGGTGCGGCACGGGGTACGGTGCACGGTTGTTGCGCGAGAAAGCGCATTCCGTCATCGGTATAGACAATTCACCGCTCGCCGTTGACTATGCCCGCCAGAATTTCGAAGGACCTGGCGTGCACTTTGCGCGCATGGATTGCCAAATTCTGGCCTTCCCGGCATCGAGTTTCGACTTGATGGTTTGTTTTGAGGTCTTCGAGCATCTCGAAAGCCATGACCATTTTCTGCGGGAGTGCCTTCGCGTTTTGACCGCAGACGGCTCGCTCATCCTCTCTACTCCGAACATGGTTACTGCTGACCTGCATATGAAGTCGATCGGGCAGTCCAATCCCTTCCACATCAACATGCTGGATCTCTCCGGCTTCCGCAGTGTCTTGAACCGGCACTTCCGTAACGTCCAGATGTTCGGCCAGCGCCGCCGAGGGAACCGGCTCTATTCCACCTTGCGTGCACTGGATGTATTCAATCTCCGCCTGCGTCTGCTTCCCAATAACCAGCGCGAACGCCTCCAGCAGGCCTTGGAAGTTCCGGTGGGCGAAGCCGCAGTGCCCGACAATTGGGTTATTGAACGCACTCAGCTCCGCCAGGCCAATCAGTTTGTAGCGATTTGCAGGAAACAAGAGGCCCGTTCCGGCGAGAAATAAGTCGGCTCCCGTCAGTGCGCCGGCCTCAGCGAAGAGATTCATGAACGCTTCAGGAAGAAGTGCTTCGCCCCGCGGCGGCCCCGCTGCCGGCCTCACGTTGCGCGAACTGGAATCTTATTGGCAGGAGACTCACCGTCAAATCGCACGGGAACGTGGTCTCGCTCCAGGGATCGTCGAGGCTCATCCGTGGTTGGTGAATCGGTTCGACGATTTTGCGCATCGCCTGGGAATGCGCTCGAATTTTCGCAGCATGGGCGAGCTGCGTGGTCTCCGCGTGCTGGACCTGGGTTGTGGCCGCGGCCGCTGGTCCCGAGAATTCGCGCGCCGCGGTGCCAGCGTCACGGGCATCGACTGGTCCAATGAGGCGCTCGCTCAGGCCCGCGCCCGCGTCCCACAGGTCACGTTTGTGCGCATGCCGGTCACGGATCTGGGCTTTGCTGCGGCATCTTTCGATGTGGTCAACTGCGTGACTGTCGTCCAACACTTGCCTCACGATGCGCAGGCGCGCGTCCTCCGGGAGGCATCACGTGTGCTCGCTCCAGGCGGGTGGTTTTCGCTCCTCGAACTCACCGCGGCCGAAGCTGGTCCGCATGTGTTTCCTCGCTCGGCCGAACAATGGGTCGCACTGGCGCGTGAGAGCGGGTTCGTTTCCTTCGCAGTGCACGGCTGCTGCTACGAATTAGCGCTCCGCCCCTATAAAGCTGTCATGAAGTGGCTTCGCGGCAACGCGGGGAATTCCGGCAGCCTCCCCGGCGTTGGTTCTCGCGTCGGCCTGTCCTGGCGGCAGCGCGCCAACCGGCTCGTCATGGCGTCTCTCGCGCTCCCTGCGTTTCCCGTTGAAATCTTTTCCCTGGCGTTACCTGCAGGCGCGGCCACCCATACAGCAATGCTGTTCCGTCGCGCCCGGAATCAAGACTCGCAATGACCACGGCACAACTGCCGCTTCCACAAGCGGTCGCGCCTGCTGCGATCACTGGTGAGCCCCGTCTGCGCGTCGCCGTTGTTACTCCCGAGCTGCATCGCACGGGCGGCACGGAACGCGCCACCGCGGAGCTGCTGGAAAGTTTGTCGCGCGAACACGATATTTGCCTTTATTCCATCCAGTGGAACGGCTCGAATCGCTCACCAATTTGCTTTCACCCTGTTCCCGTTGTGTCCGGGCCCGGCGTCCTTCGTCATCTCAACTTTTTCCTTGCCGCGTCCTTGGCAGTATGGCGCGGTGAGCAGCGCCACGGAGCCTACGACTGCATTTATTCCCCCGGCGCGAATTGCGCCCAGGTCAATGTTTCGACCGCCTGGTTTTGCCAGGCTCGTCAGCGCGACTTGCTCCGCAGCGGACGCTTCCAGCCTCCGCCAGCCGGCTTCAATGACCGCCTGCGGCGTTTCCACCGCACGCTTTCCGCGAATTGGTACGCCCTGCTCGAAGGCTGGTTCTACGCCTCGCGCCGTCTTGAGAAAGTAATCTGTCCGGCCTATGTCGTCCGCCGCGATCTGATGGATTGCTATCGCGTTTCTCCCGATCGCCTCGTTGTCGCACATTCCGGCGTGGATACATCGACTTTCAATCGCGAGCGTCGCCTGGAGCTCCGCGATGCCTCGCGAAGGGAACTGGGCATCGCTCCAGGCGATTTCTGCTTCCTTTTCGTGGGTACGGACTGGGTTAGAAAGTGCCTGGTCACGGTGCTGGACGCGCTCGCTTGCGTTCCTGGCGCCCTGCTCTATGCCGTGGGCCCCTATGATCCCGAGCCCTACCGACGTTACGCAAAGCGTGCAGGAGTGGCCGGCCGCGTGTTTTTCCCACCCCGCCGAGCCGACGTTATTTCTTACTATGCTGCAGCAGACGCAGTTGTGGCTCCGTCGTTCTACGAGCCTTTCGGCATGGTCCCACTCGAAGCCACGGCCTGCGGCGTTCCTGCTATCATCACACGCCAGATGGGCGTCGCTGAAGTTTTGGACGAGAACAGCGCCATCCTTTTGGACGATCCCGCGGACTCTGCGGCGCTGGCCCCCGCCATGCGCCGGCTGATGGACGATCCAGACTTGCGCCAACGGTTGGCGCTACAAGGCGAGTTGCGTGCCGGCTTGAGCTCGTGGGACAGCATCAATCAAGCTTCTCTTGACGCCATTCGAGTAACTGCTTCGCAAAGGAGGGCTGCCGCGCGGCGGCGCGTAGGTGCATGAGCCGAGACCACCAGCGTCGGCTGTGCGTGTTTCTTGTCGGCACGGAGTTTTTCCGCAGCTATGGAGGGATTCAATACATCAACCGTCTGCTCGTTCGCGCACTCTGTGAATTCGCGGCGAGGACACCGATGGATCTTGAGGCGTTCAGCTACATGGATGGCCCCGAGCATTTCCCGGCAACGATGGCGGGCGACGCGCCGGTACGCTGGCACGGAGGAGAACGCCGCCGTCGCGGGCTGGCTTGGCGTTTGACCAAGAGGCTCGCCACATCCCAGCCGGATCTCGTGCTGTTCACCCACGTTTCGCTCCTGCCTCTCGTAGAAGTGGTGCGTGCCCTTGCCCCGTCAGCTCGTGTGGCCCTGCTGGCTCATGGCACGGAAGTGTGGCAACCGCTTGTGGGGCGCGTAGCAACGAGTCTCGCCCGCGTGGACTCGTTTGTGGCTCCCAGCGCATTTACGGCAAAGAAGCTCGCGGACATCCATACCATTTCCCCCGAGCGCATTACGGTGATTCCTCACGGCCTCGACCCGTCGTGGATGAGCGAATCGGGCACGAACTCCCTAGCTTGCGCAGTCCAGTCGCGCTGCCCCGAACCTCTGCTTCTCAGCGTTACGCGCCTGAGCCGGGCGGACCGCGAGGGCAAAGGAATTGACCTCGTTCTTCAGGCACTTCCTGCCGTCATTGCGCGCTTTCCAAACGTGCGCTATCGCATTGTCGGTGGCGGTGGCGACCTCCCTCGGCTTGCTGAACTCGTCCGCACACTCGGTTTCGAAGCACGAACCGAGCTCCCCGGTGCCCGCCGGAGCGACGCGTTGCAGCAGTCTTACGCTCAGGCAGACGTTTTTGTATTGCCGACTCAGGTGGAGGGTTTCGGAATCGTCTTTCTCGAGGCCATGTACAACCGTCTGCCCGTTGTTGCTGTGCGCGCCGCGGCCACTCCGGAAGTCGTCGAAGACGGTGTCACCGGCATCCTCGTCACTCCCGGCCGTTCCGACCAACTCGCCGCCGCCCTCATTGCTCTGCTCTCTGATTCCGAACGCCGCGGTGCGATGGGCCAGGCGGGCCGCCGCCGCGTTGAGGAGATGTACCGTTTCGAACATTTTGCCGCGCGATGGGAACGCTGGATCGCCAGCCAGGTTCCCGCGGCACTGTATGTGGCCCGGCAGATGTGTGCCTTCACTGTGGCGCGGGCCGCCGCAGGAGCGGCCTGATTATGTGCGGCATTTGTGGCTGGTGGGAAGAGCATGACATGGGGAGGCAGGAGCCTCTGCGCGTCATGCTGCGCCAGATGATTCCACGCGGGCCGGACGATGAAGGGTCAGTGGAGTTCCGCCCGCACGCTGGCGGGTGCTTGCGGATTGGCGCGCGTCGCCTGGCCATTCAGGATCTTTCGCAGGCGGGCCATCAGCCCATGAAGGATCCGGTCACGGGATCCTCGCTCGTATTCAACGGTGAGATTTTCAATTTTGAGGAACTCCGCACGGAGCTCGCGGCTCGCGGCCATCAATTTCGCTCTGCTGGCGACACAGAGGTGATTTTGGCCGGTTACCGCGAGTGGGGCGAGAAAGTGATTGACCGGCTGCGCGGCATGTTCGCGTTCGCGCTCTGGGATCCTGCGCGGCAAATTTTGATGGTGGTTCGCGACAGGATGGGAATCAAGCCGCTCTACTATGCTGCTCGCCCCGGTCGCTTTGTATTTGCCTCGGAATTGCGGGCCCTTCTTTCGAGCGGCTTGGTGGCCCGCGAATTGGACATCACCGGCCTCGACACGTTTCTGAAGTTTGGCGCAGTGCAGGAGCCGTCGACCATGGTGCGCGGCGTGCGTCTCCTGCCGGCGGGATGTCTGCTGCGCTGGAAGGACGGCGCATTCGAGATCGAACGCTATTGGGAACTTCCGGCCGCCACACTGCCGCTCAACGGCGAGCGGCGCGTGCGCACCGATCGCGTGGAAGAGCTCCGCGCCGAACTTGACGCGGCCGTGCGCATGCGGCTGGTTAGCGATGTTCCTCTCGGTGTGTTCCTGAGCGGAGGACTGGATTCCACAGTGGTCGCTGCCATTGCCGCGCGTCATTGCACGCGGCTGAAGACGTTTACGGTCACTTTTGCCGAACAGCAATTCGCCGAGGGCGTCAAGGCGCGGCAGGTCGCCCGCCTGATCGGCACCGAACATCATGAGATCACTGTTTCTCAGGGCGACCTGATCGCCAACCTCCCCGCTGCCGTCGCTGCCATGGACCAGCCCACCGTCGACGGGATCAACACCTACATGGTTTCGCGCGTCACCAAGCAAGCCGGCGTTACTGTAGCGCTTTCGGGCCTCGGTGGTGATGAGCAATTTGCCGGCTATCGCAGCTTCCGGCTGGTGCCGCGCATGGAATGGACGGAACGTACTGTGCCGGGATGGATTCGCCGTGCCGCCGGGAGTTCCATCAGCCAGTTTCTCGGCGGAAGCAGCCGCGGCCAGAAATTGGCCCTTTGGCTTCGCAGCCGCGACGCGTTTCCCCACCCCTTCTACATTTCGCGCCTAATCTTTTCTCCCGATCAAATTGCGCGTCTGTTGCGTCCGGAACGCCTGCTTGAAATCGAGTTCCAGGTCTTCGGCGAAGAATTCGCGCGGCAGCAGCGGCTGATCGCGCGCCACGACCCGGTCAATCGCGTCTCCTGCCTCGAGCTGCTCGTCTATCTCCGCAATACTCTGCTGCGGGATACGGATTCGATGAGCATGGCCAATTCGCTCGAAGTGCGCGTTCCGCTGATCGATCATCGCGTGACCGAGAAAGCCCTTCAGCTCCCGGGCCGCTGGAAGGTCGAGGGGCGGCAGCGCAAACCGATGCTCGTGGTCGCTGCGGGGCGCGAGCTCCCGCCGAAGATCCTCTACCAGCCGAAACGCGGCTTCGAATTCCCCTGGGACCAGTGGTTGCGAGGCGAATTGCGCTCCGCAGTGCAGACGGCGCTGGCCGAACCGGGTCCGGTCCTCGAATCCGCGATCGACTGGCAGGAAGTGCGTGACATTTGGTCCGGGTTTCTTGCAGGGCGCTGCCACTGGTCGCGCGTCTGGATGTTCTACGTGTTGCAGCACTGGACATCACGAAACTTGGCCGCATGAAAGTCCTGATCAACGCGGTCTCCGCAAAACTGGGCGGCGCGGCAACTTATGTGCGCAATTTGGCCCATTCTCTGCTTCGGCTGGCCGCAGCGGAGGATCGTTTCCTATTTGTTGTGCCGCCGGAGCGCGTCCGTGAAATCGCCGCGGACGGGGAGCGCGTACGCGTACTCGAAAGTCGCGCGGCATCCGGGTCTTACGCGCGACGCTGGTGGTGGGACCAGGTGACCCTGCGCCGGCTCGTCGCGCAGGAACGCCTGGACGTTCTGTTCAGTTCAGCCAACTTCGGAATGATTGCCTGTCCGTGCCCGCAAGCCCTGCTGGTTCGCATCCCCATCTATTTCTCCCGCGAATATTGCGAGCACGTTCTCCCTGGCAAGGCTGCCACGTTTCGCGCGGAAACGGCCCTCCGCCGCTGGTTGGTCTGCCGTTCGGTCGCGCACGCCGATTGCGTGGTCACTCCCTCCGCGGCCATGCTCGACGATCTACAGCGATACGCGCGCATACCAGAGGGTCGCGGGCGCATAATCCCCTATGGCGTGCCGCGTGAGCGGCTCTGCACGGCAGCGCCGCCGTACTCGCCAGGGGAGCCGGACCGTCCATTTCGTGTTCTTTGGGTCTCGCATTATGCGGACCATAAAGATCTCGGCACACTCCTCCGTGCCATTTCGCTGCTCCACGAACGCGGCCAAACGAGCGTGGAGCTGTCGCTCACGCTCGAGCCTCTGCGGACCGGTGCGCAGCGCGGCCAGCACACTGAGATGCCTTTGGCAGAACAGCAACTCCTCGCGAGTCTTGACGCTTCGGTGCGCTACCTTGGCATTTTGCGTTACGAGCAGATCTGGCAGACCTATCGCGATGCTGATGTTTTCGTTTTTCCGTCCCTGTGCGAGTCGTTCGGCCATCCCCTCGTTGAAGCCATGGCCGCAGGACTGCCCATCGTGGCCTCGGGCATCCCCATTCACCGCGAGATTTGCGGCGACGCAGCGCAGTACTTTCCTGTTCGCGACGTAACCGCTCTCGCCGCCTGCTTGTCACGGCTGGCCGAGGACGCGAACCTGCGCGCGGACATGGCGCGACGCGGCGCCGCCAGGGTTCGGAGTTTCATCTGGGAAGACCACGTTGTTCGGCTGCTTGCGCTTCTTCGCGAGCTCTCCGCAGAGCGGACAGCTCGCGTGGCTGTAGCGGCAAACGTGGCCTGATTCGCACGGTTCGCTAGACAGCGCTCGATTCTCCCTACACAGCCATGTGCGGCATAACCGGCGGGGCGCCAGGAATTGACGCCCGGGTGCTCGAACGCATGACTACGGCGCTGGCGCATCGCGGCCCCGACGGTGAGGGATATTTTCACGCTCCCGGGCCCGATGGCGTCAGCCTCGGGCATCGTCGCCTTGCCATCATCGATCTTCCCGGCGGGCGCCAGCCGATGACCAGCGCCGATGGCCGCTGGACCATTGTCTTCAACGGCGAAATTTACAATTTCCGCGAGCTGCGCCGCGAACTCGAATCCTCCGGCATGGCGTTTCGGACGCAATCCGACACAGAGGTATTACTCGAGGCCTGGGCGCGCTGGGGCGTGGACGCGCTCGAACGTCTTCGCGGAATGTTCGCTTTCGCCGTCTGGGACGCGCGCGAACGCGCGCTCTGGCTCGTTCGCGACCGCCTCGGCGTCAAACCGCTTTATTACTCCATCGTCAGTGGCCGCCTCCTATTCGGGTCCGAGATTAAATCAGTACTCGTCCACCCCGCCGTGTCGCGCCGCCTTCGGCCCTCCGCTGTGGACGATTATCTTGCCCTTCTTTATATCCCTGCGCCGCAAACCATCTTCGAAGACGTCGAGGAACTTCCTCCCGCTCACTGGCTGCGGTACTCGAACGGGACTGCAAGGCTCTGCCAATACTGGCAGCCGCGCCCCCTGCCTGCGGACCAGACGCGCGAGGCCAGTGCCGAGGAGTTGCGCGCGCTGCTGGACGAGTGCGTGCGCCTGCGTCTGGTGAGCGATGTTCCACTCGGGGCCTTCTTGAGCGGCGGCCTCGATTCGAGCAGCATCGTTGCGCTCGCTGCCCGCGCCCAGGCCGGCCCCGTGCGCACCTTCAGCCTCGGATTTGGCGCCGGCGAGGAGCATTACACCGAGCTTGAGTTCGCGCGACTCGTCTCCGGCCGATACGCAACCGATCACCGCGAACTGATGATTCGCCCCGACTGCGCCGAACTCTTGCCGCGCGTGGTCTCTGTTTTCGACGAGCCCTTCGGCAACCCGACCGCGCTCCTTCTGCATGCGCTCTCGGAAGCCACGCGGCGGCATGTGACCGTGGCGCTCGCTGGCGACGCTGGCGATGAGCTTTTCTTGGGCTATCCCCGTTATCTCGGCGCCCGCCTCCGCCGAGCCTGGGGCGCGCTTCCGCCACCCCTGCGCCGAGCTGCGGCTGCCCTTGCCGAACGCATTCCGGAAGGCACGAACGGTCACCACACCCGCCGGCGTGCCCGCGAATTTCTCGCCGGGGGGAACGGCTCCTGGCAGAGCGCCTATATCGGCTGGGTCGCTTATTTCAACCGCGCGATGCGCCTCGACCTCTATTCCCCGGAATTTCGCGCCGCAGTCGGCGGCCACTCTGCCGAACAGTTCCTTGAGCGGCGATTCGCGGAAGTCGCCGGCTGTGATCCGCTGGGCCAGGCCTGCTACGTGGATTTGCACTCATTCCTCCCTCATAACGTCCTCCAGTACGGCGACCGCATGAGCATGGCTCATGCTCTCGAGCTCCGCCTGCCGTTCACCGATCACCGCCTGGTGGAATTCGCGCTCCGCCTTCCCGCCCGCCAGAAGCTCCACGGCAGCGAGACGAAAAGGCTGCTTCGCTCGGCCATGCAGCCTCTTCTGCCGGAAAAAACGCTTCATCGCTCGAAGCTCGGTTTGAATCCTCCGCTGGGACGCTGGCTGCGGAATGAGCTCGCCCCGCTGGTCGACCGTTATCTCTCTCCCTCAGCGGTTCGCGAGCGCGGTTGGTTCCGTCCGGAGGCAGTTGCGAAATTGCGCGAGGAATTTTCGAGCGGGCGCAGGGATTACTCGTTGCATCTCTGGAGTCTTCTTGTCCTCGAAGAGTGGGCCCGTCAGTACCTGGACGCGGCACGCCCTGCCGAAGATGCTCCACAGCGTGCGGAGGCGGTAGCGTGAAGATTCTCTACGTCTCGCACTATTTCCCGCCGGAGATGGGTGCGCCTGCGGGCCGGGTTGCCGGTCTCGGACGCGTATGGGCCGCTGCCGGACACGATGTTCACGTCCTCACCGGCTTCCCGCACCATCCTACTGGCCGCATCCATCCGGACTATCGCCGCGCCTTCCGCCGCGGTTTCCTCCGCGAAGAATTGGACGGCGTACACGTTCACCGCACCTGGATCATTCCCGCCGCGAATCGCGGAAAAATCCGCCGCTCTCTGAACTACTCGTCCTTCATGGCCTCCGCCACCATCGTGGGCTCGCTCCGGTTGCCAAAACCCGATGTTGTCATCGCCACTTCTCCTCAGCTCTTGTGTGCCGCCGCCGGACAGTTGCTCGCCCGGCGGTTTCGTGTGCCGCTGGTCATGGAAGTGCGTGATCTCTGGCCCGAATCGCTTATCGCCGTCGGCGCCTCTGGCCAGCGATCGTTTCTTGTCGGGAGCCTGGAGCGGCTCGCCCGAGCGCTCTACGCCCGCGCGTCTCACATTGTCACCGTCACGGAATCGCAGCGGGACGTGATCGTCCGTTTCGGAGTTCCCGCGGCTCGCGTCTCCGTGGTCCCCAACGGTGTGGACCGCGCCTTCGTTGACGCCGGCGCCGCACTCGCTGGCGTTGCCCCGGCTGGGAACGGGCGTTTTGAGATCACCTATATCGGCACTATCGGCATGGCCCACCATCTGGAAACTCTGCTCGAAGCTGCCGCCCTTCTCCGCGACGACTCTCGTTTCCATTTCCGCTTGGTCGGCGAAGGCGCGTGCCGCCAGGCGCTGGAAACCCAGGCCCGCGCGCAGGGCCTTTCCAATGTCGAGTTCTGTGGCGAACGGCCCCGCGGCGAGGTGCCGCGCTGGATCGCCGAATCTTCTGCTTGTGCAGTGCTTCTCCGCCGGAACGAAACCTTCCACACTGTGGTTCCCTCGAAACTCCTCGAAATTATGGCCATTGGCCGGCCCATTATCCTTGGTGTTGAAGGCGAAGCACGTGCGCTCATCGAGCGCGCCGCTGCCGGCGTTTGCATCGAGCCGGAAAATGCTGCGCAGCTCGCCGCCGCGATCCGATCACTGGCCGCCGACCCAGCGCGCTGCCGCCAGTTTGGCGAAGCCGGCCGGCGCTTTGTCCAGCGCGAGTTCTTGCGCGAGAGCCTGGCGCAGCGATATGCGGAATTGCTCGCGCGCCTCGTGCCAGCTGTTTCCCCAACGGTTTCAGCCCAGCAGAGCTGCAGTCCACTTCCGTCTGTCGAGGAGCCCGGATGAGAACCTACATTTTCATTCTTTGCGCTGCCGGCGCGCTTTCCTACCTCATTACTTTCTGGATCGCGCGCATGGCCGCGGCGCGCGGGTGGGCGAAGCGCGAAGGCGACAGCCCCTCCGGCCAGGGAATCCCCCGGCTGGGCGGCGTCGCCGTCATGGCCGCTATCCTGTGTTCCTTAGGAGCGGCTGTGCTCCTGCGCAACATGGTCGCGGATCGCCTGCTGGATGTTGGCCTGTCTGGACTCGCGCTGGCTGCAGCCTGTTTCGCCGTCTTTCTCATCGGTTTATACGACGACCTGAAAGGTGCGCGGCCATGGCACAAACTCGCGGTCCAGACCGCTGCCGCCCTCGCTCTTTACGCGTCCGGTTTTCGCATCGACATTCTGTCGAATCCATTCACGCACACCCCGCTGGCCCTCGGCTGGTTCGGACTTCCGCTCACCGTTCTCTGGCTCGCTGCCATATCGAACGCGTTCAATTTGATTGATGGTCTTGATGGGCTGGCTGCAGGAGTTGGCATGTTCGCTGGTGTCGCTCTCTTCCTGCTCGCGGCTCTAGGGATCAACGTATTCGTCGCTGCCGTTGCCGCGGCCATTGCCGGCGGACTGCTTGGCTTCCTGCCGCACAACTTTCATCCCGCAAAGATCTACCTGGGCGATTCCGGCAGCCTGACCGTGGGCCTCGCCCTCGGCGCGCTTTCCATCGTCAGCGAGCAAAAAGGGCCTGTGATGGTAACCATGGCCATTCCTCTCTTGATTTTCGGATTGCCGCTGCTCGAAGTTGCCGTCACCACCCTGCGCCGATTGCTCAGCGGCCATCCTCTGTTCGGCCGCGACGAAGACCACCTGCACCATCGCCTTCTCAAAGTGGGCGTCGCCAAGCGGCTCGCCGTGTTTGTCCTTTATGCTCTCGCTGCGCTGTTCGCCCTGAGTTCCATTCTGCTGGTGAACTATTCCGGCTCCGTGGCCCCTCTCATTGCCGTTATCTGTGGCGCGCTCGCCTGGATCGTCGTGGCTCAGATGCGTTATCCGGAGTTTTCAGAGCTGGACACGCACATCCGGCTGGCTATCAGCAGTCAGCCCGCGATCCTGCGCAACCAAATCGCCATTCGCAAAGCCGCGGCGGAGCTCGAGGAGGCCTCCTCTGCCCCCGAAGTCTGGGCCTGTCTCTGCCGCTTGCTCGATCAACTCGGGTTTTCTGAGGCCCGTTGCGTGCTCCTTGGCCCGGATGGTGAGATTTCCCACGAGTTTAATTGGACGCGCCCCGGCTCTGCTCCGAACGCCCCAGGTGTCAGCCCGCACATTTCTTACTCCCGCGAATGTTCCATCTGGGCCCTGGAGATTCCACTTCCGGCCTCCGTGGATGCGACCGGTGTCGTTCGGCTGGGCCACGCCTTGGATCGCCGCACGCCCCTGTTCCGCATGCAGTCTCTTGTCGAACTGATTTCCGATTCTTTCGGGCCTGAGCTCATGGCCCGGCTCTACGAGCCACGAGTCGCGGCGCAGCCTGTCGCTCCCGCCCCGCTGGCGCCGGCGACACTGAAGGCCGCTGCGGGCGTTCGCCGCTGATCGCTTACTCGTCGGTCACGCTTGCCAACTCAATTGCGCTGAACCCGTGAGCCAACTCCTCGCCTATCTTGCCGCTCAGGCACGCAGCCAGCCGGGCTCCACTCTTCGGTTCGTCGCGGGCGAACTCTGGCGCCGCGGCCGCGCGCGCATGCACCCCAAGCTCGATGATGGTCTCGCCGTTATCGGCAGCAAAGAATTTCAGGCCTCCGCGTCTCTATTCGTTCCCCCCGCTGCCCTGGATTTATCCCGCATCTCCGGCGCGGCATGGATAGAAGACACGATTGCCCGCGCTGAGCGCATCTCCCACGGTGAATTCGAAATCTTTGGACAGTGGGTGGCCCTCGGCTCGCAGCCCGACTGGCATCGCGATTGGAATTCCGGCTACTGCTGGCCTCTTGAGCACGCGGGCGGTTTACGCGTGCTCGATGCCCCTCCGGGCTCCGACGTCAAACGACCGTGGGAGCTAACGCGCTTCCATCACGGTCTGACCCTCACCGCCGCTGCCGCGTTCACCCGCGACCCGCGATTCACCCAATGCTTCGCTTCGCTGGTGCAGCACTGGATCGCGTGGAATCCCTGGCCTCGCGGCATCCACTGGGCCATGCCTATGGAGGCCGCCATCCGCGCCATCAACTGGATTCAGGCCGCTGCAATCGCCGCAGCCTCGGACCAGCTTGACGGGTCTTTTTCGCGCGAGCTTTCGCGAAGCCTTTTCCTTCACGGCCGCCATCTTTGGGCATTTCGCGAATGGAATCCCGTCGCCCGCGCCAACCACTACCTCGCCTGCGTGGTCGGCCTGATCTGGCTCGGCGCGCTCTTTGAATCGACGCCCGAAGGGCGGCAATGGCTCGAGTTCGGCCGCGTCGAACTGCTCCGCGAGATGACTTCCCAGACCGGCTCCGACGGTGTCGTCCGCGAGGGATCGTCGGGCTACCATGCCTTCGTCACCGAATTGTTTCTCTCGGCTGCGCTCGTCCTGGTTCGCCGCGCTGCACGGGCCCAGGGTCAGATTTCGGCAACCAACGGTAATCTCGCCGCAGCCATCGGGCGCGCCACTTCGCCCGCCTTTGCGGCTACTCTCCCGCGCATGTTTGAATTCCTTTCCGCGCTCTGCGCCGGCCGCCAGGATGAAAACGGAACTCCCATTTGGGGCGATACCGACGACGGCCGCGTGCTCCCCTTTGGCGGTGCAGCGATTCCGCCGGTGCGCGTTCTCGCCGCCGTTGGCAATACAATCGCCGGCCGCCCGCAGACCTCGGGCTCCGCGCCGCTCGATGCGGAGACTTTTTGGCGCTTCGGGCCAGCGCCCGATTCCACTGCGCCGCACGCCTGTGCGCCCGGGCATCGTTCGCAGGCTTTCGACGATTCCGGCTTTTATTTTTTTTCTTCCCCACGCGTTCGCGGGAGCATTCGCTGCGGGCCGCTCGGAGTTGGCGGCTGGGCCAATCATGCCCACAACGACCAACTCAGCTTCGAATTTTCGCTCGATGGAAGTTCCGTCATCGTGGACCCGGGATTGCCCTGCTATTCCGAAGATCCCGCGGTGCGCAATCTGTTTCGTTCCACTCGCTATCACAACACCATCGAAGTTGGCGGTGCCGAGCAGAGCCGCTTCTGGCCGGCGCTCCTTTTCCGCATCGTGGACGACACGCGCAGCCGTACCCACCTCTGGCGCGCGGACTCGTCGGATGCAGTTTTCGACGGTTCACACTCCGGCTACTCCCGCCTGCCCGGATGCAGCGACGTTGGCCGGGAACTCCGCCTTATGCAGGACGATACTCTCGCGGTGCGCGACGTTGTCGATCTCGCCGAGGCCACCCCGACCGCATGGTACTTTCATCTCGCGCCAGGAATTGTCCCAGAGATTATGCACTCCGAAGCGACCGCACCGACCGCCCCAGGCACAAAGGCTCATTCCCGCTGGCGTCTTGGCCCCGTCCTCCTCTCTGTGTGGACCGCCTTCGCCCCGCGCGAACTCGAGTCACACTGTGCTGATGGCTGGGTCAGTCCGCGCTTCGGCCGGAAATTGCCTGCCCAGATTCTCGAATTTCGTTCGCGTCGCGCAGGCCGCCTGGTGGTTCATTTCATCTTCACTCCGGCGAATCCGCCGGGCCGGGCAGAAGCACCAATGGCGAAACGTCCGTGAAACAGGTTGCCCAGAATCTTCGCAGCGGCGAAATCGCCGTCGCAGAAGTTCCCGCCCCCGCGCTTCGCGGCCCTGGCGTGATCGTCGCCACGTCCTACTCTTTGCTGAGCCCCGGCACGGAGCGCGCCGCTGTGGAACTCGGCAACGCAACGCTCCTCGGTAAAGCACTCCGCCGTCCCGATCAGGTCCGAAAAATTCTCGAGACCTTTCGTCGCGAAGGCCTTGCCTCCACGCTCCGCAAGGTCCGCGACCGATTGGACGTGGACCGTCCTCTTGGCTATAGCTCCTCCGGCATCGTTCTCGAATCCCACGACGCGCCATTCGCGCCCGGCGACCGCGTCGCTTGTGCCGGCAGCGACGCGGCTACACACGCCGAAATCAACTTCATCCCGCGCAATCTCTGCGCGAGCATTCCGCAAGGCGTCCCTCTGGACCAGGCCGCATTCGCCGCTCTCGGAGCGATAGCTTTGCACGCCCTTCGCCTCGGTCAGCCGGCGCTTGGAGAAGACGCAGCGGTCATCGGTCTGGGCCTGGTCGGTCTGATCCTTGCGCAAGCCCTTCGCGCAGCCGGTTGCCGCGTCACCGGATTCGATCTCCGCGCCGATCGTCTCGCTGCCGCCTCACGCGTGGGTATTGACCACATCTGCGTCGCTTCGCCCGAAGCGCTCGGCGAGCGGTCCATTCGCGGCGGCCGGTTTGACCGCGTGTTCCTCTGCGCCGCATCGCGAAGTGCCGAGCCGGTCGAATTGGCAGTTACCGCTGCTCGCGACCGCGCACGCATCGTCATCGTCGGCGATGTCCGCACCGATTTTCCGCGAAATGCCTGCTACGAAAAAGAGCTGAGCATTGTTTACGCTCGCTCCTATGGCCCCGGCCGTTACGATCCTGCTTACGAAGAGCAGGGGCACGATTATCCCCGGGCCTACGTGCCCTGGACCGCCCAGCGCAACATGGAAGCCTTCCTCGATCTCATCGCTGGCCGCCAGATGGCCCTCGCCCCACTCATTACGCACCGCCTGCCGATCAGCGAAGCCGCGCGCGCCTATGAGATCGTTACCAGCAACGAACCTTCGCTCGGCGTGGTCATCGAATATCCTGCCGCTCAGCCCACAAGCCAGAAAACGATCGAGCTGCGTCCTCGTGCGCCGCGCGAGCCGGGAACACTTGGCGTCAGTTGGATTGGCGCCGGCAGCTACGCGGTCACGTCCCTCATTCCGCATCTGGCGCCCGACCATCGCCTTCGCTTCTTGCAGGTCGCAAACGCGCACGGCCTTTCCGCAAAACGCGTTGCCGACCAGTTCGCCTTCGCTGGCTGCTCCACTGATCCGTATGCGATCCTTGCGGATCCTGATTGCGACGCCGTCTTCATCACCTCCCGCCATCGCCTCCATGCCGGACTCGTGGTCGCGGCACTGGAGGCCGGAAAATCCGTTTACGTCGAGAAACCCCTGTGTCTAACGCTCGAAGAGCTCGAAGCAATCGAAGCCGCTTGGGAACGCCATCCTTTGCCGGTCATCGTGGGATTCAATCGCCGCTGGGCTCCTGCGACCCTGCAGGTCCGCGAATTTCTGGCCGCCGATGCGCGTGGACCGATCCGCATCTGTTATACGGTGCGTGCCGGCACGCTTCCCGCGAACCACTGGCTCTCAGAGCCGGCCGAGGGCGGGCGCGTTGCCGGCGAAGCCTGCCACTTTATCGATTGGTGCATGGCTCTAGTAGCCGCGCCGCTCGAGCGCGCATTCGCCAGCCTTCGCGGACCGGCGCCGAACGAATCGCTGCGCGCCACTCTGGACTTTTCCGGTGGGAGCCAAGCCTCGATCATTTACGAACCTTCGCCGGCCCTAGGCCTGCCCAAAGAGCACATTGAGATTTCCTGCGGCGACCGAATTGCCGTGATCGAAGATTTTCGCTCGGTCACTTTCCATTCTGCTGGGAGCCGTAAACACCGTTTTTTCCACGGCAAGGGACAGAAAGAAATGCTCGACTCGGTGATCGCAGGATTCCTCACCGGCCGTGCGCCTCAGCCTTTTGCGAGTGCTGTCGCCTCGACCCGCGCCACGCTCAAACTCCTCGAATCCGCCTCTTCCGGCTTTCCGGTCTCCCTCGACTCCTGATTCACTTGTAGAGCCGGCGTCCGCCTAGGTATTTTTCTCCCTCCTCGTCTCCCCCGCCCGTTAACCAGCCCTCCGCAGCCGTTTCTCGCCGCTCTTCTCCCCTTCCGCCAGCCCCATGGGCGACACTTACGCCCGGTCGAATCCCGCAAACATTTCGGATCATGGTCACGAAAGATGGCCGGGTAATTGATTCGGAATCAGAAGCTTGAGACGGGAATCACAGAAAAGGAGGCGGAGGTGCAGAAATCAGCTCACATTTTTTTCTGGCCGCTGACCACATCTCGCTGGTCGCTTTTTTCCTTTTCAATTTGCGCTTTGAAATAGGCCAGTGTCAGCCGCAGGCCTTCTTCGAGCGGGATTTTCGGTTCCCATCCCAGCAGCTTTTTTGCCTTGGTGATATCGGGGCAGCGCTGTTTCGGATCGTCCTGTGGAAGCGGCTTGAAGACAATCTCCGACCGGGAGTCGGTTAGTTGCTTCACCTGTCGGGCAAACTCCAGGATCGTGATTTCTTGAGGGTTCCCGATGTTGGTGGGCAGATGTTCATCTGACTGCATCAGCCGGTAGATGCCTTCGATCAAATCGCTCACGTAGCAGAAGCTGCGGGTCTGCGAGCCGTCGCCGTACACTGTAATCGGCGATCCGGTCAACGCTTGGTAGATGAAATTCGGCAGCGCGCGCCCGTCGTTCAGTCGCATCCGTGGCCCGTACGTGTTGAAGATGCGCACGATGTGCGTGTCCACGCCATGCCAGCGGTGATAGGCCATGGTCATCGCTTCCGCATATCGCTTCGCCTCGTCATATACACCGCGCGGACCGATGGGGTTCACGTTGCCCCAGTACGTTTCCGGCTGTGGCGACACCAGCGGATCGCCGTAGCATTCCGATGTGGACGCCAGCAGATATTTCGCGTTCTTCGCCATCGCCAGTCCCAAGGAGTTGTGGGTCCCCAGTGCGCCGACTTTCAGTGTGGGAATGGGCAGCCGCGCATAGTCCACCGGACTGGCCGGTGAAGCGAAGTGCAATACGTAATCCACCGGGCCGGGGACATCGATATACAGGCTGGCGTCGTGCCGCTGCACCCGGAAATGCGGATTCGCCAGCAGATGCCCGATGTTCTGTTCCGCGCCGGTCACCAGGTTGTCCACGCAGAGAACGTCCCACGCATGTTCCAGCAGTTTTTCGCATAGGTGCGACCCGAGAAATCCCGCGCCACCCGTTATGACCGCGCGCATCGGCTCAGCTCAATTCGTTCCGGTTGGGTCATTCAGCCTCGTCGTTCGCTCAGCCGCAGCAGCGGCAAGGAAAAGCATACAGGAGGGCGCGTACACGCCTGAGGAGAATTCGGTCCCTCGTTTCCTCTTCCAGGTGGTGCGACTCTCCGCAGGCGCCGCCGTCTTCCCAGCGATCATTGGCCGCCAGACTCTCAAAAGCTCGGTGCGCCGGTCGCCGCGGGCCGCGTTTCTCCTGATGCGATTCCAAATCGCATGCGTTCAAGATATCCCTGCCCCAGCGACATCGCCCCCGTGTAGGCATAGCCTCCCACAAAGAGAAGCAGGAACGGAACCGTCGCGTAGTTCTCGTTCTGCAGCGAATAGACCACCGCCAGAGCAAAGTAAAGCCCGAGCGCGACTTCGAGCCACGGCATCCATCCCGAGCGCCGGCGATAAGCCTTCGCAATCCAGTTCTCCCGTTGGTGGCCTTCGATCCGATATTTCGGCGTGCGCACAAACTCGGATTGGATGCCTAGCAGCGCTTCGATCACTGCGATGGAATTCCGCACGCCGATTCCAATTCCCAGGGCCATTACGAACGGCATATAGAGGATGCTGCGCTTCCACGACTTCGGGTAGAGCTCGCGCTGTGACATGAGGTAAAAACTTGATATCGAGCACGTCGAGGCCAGAAACAGTGGTAGATCGATCGCCAGTACCTGCAGCCAACCCTGGTAGAAGCGCACAATCATCGCCGGAAGCAGCAGCGTCGAAAGCAGCATCATGAGCGGGTAACTGATGTTTGCCGTCAGATGGAAGAATGCTTCGGCTTTGATGTGCAACGGAATCGGCGCTCGCAGAATCCGCGGCAAGCTCTTGCGGGCCACCTGCGTCAGGCCCTTTGCCCAGCGGGCCTGCTGTGATTTGAAGGAATTCATGTCCACCGGGAGCTCGGAAGGACATTCCAGGTTCATCAGGTAGAGAAATTTCCAGCCACGGAGCTGTGCGCGGTAGGAAAGGTCGGTGTCTTCAGTCAGCGTGTCGTGCTCCCATCCGCCGGCATCCTCGATCGCCGCGCGCCGCCACACCCCAGCCGTTCCGTTGAAGTTGAAGAAGCTGCCCTCGCGGTATCTTCCGCCGTGCTCCATCACGAAATGGCCGTCGAGCAGGATTGCTTCCACCTCGCTCAGCGGCGAATAGTGCCGGTTCATGTAGGTCCAGCGCGCCTGGACCATTCCAATTCTTGCGTTCTGGAAATAAGGGATCGTGCGGCGCAGAAAATCCGCCTGTGGCTGGAAATCCGCGTCGAAGATGGCGATGAGCTCTCCCGTCGCAGTTTTCAAACCTTCCGCGAGGGCGCCGGCCTTGAACCCCTCGCGATTGTCGCGGTGCAAGTAATGAATGTTGAATCCGAGCGCTTGGTAGCGATCGACACAGGCTCGCGCCGCTGGGATCGTTTCGTCCGTCGAGTCGTCGAGCACTTGGATTTCGAGCATTTCCCGAGGATAGTCGAGCCGCATCACGGCGTCGACCAGGCGGTCCACGACGTAGCGTTCGTTAAAGATGGGAAGCTGTATGGTAACCTTTGGCCACTCGGTTACTTCCGGCGGAGGCCCCGGTTCCACATGCCGGTGTTTGAAAAAATTATAGACCAGCCAGTAGCGATGGCCGCCGTACGCCGCCAGCACTACCAACACCGCAAAATACGGAAGCATGATCGCCAGGTCGAACGCATTCGGCTGGTAAAGCCCGCGAAACGTTTTGTCGGTAAGCCGCTGCCACACAGCGGAGAGCGGGCCCTGCGTCACTGCGAACCACAATCCCGGACTGAGAAGTGAACTCACCTTTTGTGGTCTCCCGCGGCAGTTCTTCTCCCTCTCATTCGCCGCTCTTCGCTGCCCTCGTTGGGGCCGGGGCCCTCGAAGCCGCGTTCCTCGCGATTCTGCGCCTTAACGATTTGAAAATGCATGTCATCGAAACCATCGCGGTCGGACTTGCCGCCGGCGCCGTATATCTGGTCACGCTTTATTTCCTCGAGCGCGCCGGAGAACGCCGCGCCCTTCTCTGGATCATTCTCGCCGCCGCAGTCCTCTTCCGGTTGACGCTCGTCGCGCTCGATCCCAGCCTATCCGATGACCTCTACCGCTATCGCTGGGATGGTGTCATCCAGCGCGCGGGTTGGAACCCGTATGCGATTGCGCCGGAAGACCCCAGGCTGGTCGGATTTCGCGATCGATATTGGCCGCACGTCTCGAATCAGGAGATGCCGAATATCTATCCCCCGGTCACGGAGCTCGTGTTGCGCGGCACTGCCGCAGCATCCGGGAAACTGCTGGCCTT
>DASPSB010000141.1:0-3642 GCA_035624135.1 Candidatus Acidiferrales bacterium
CACGCCCGTGCCCGAAGCGGAGGCACTCAAGCGCGAGGACGCCTGCGCCTTCCGCTCGCTGCTGCGCGGTGATTCCCCCATCGAGATTTCCAGCGTGGGGGGCAGGCCCCCCCGCACCATCTTTTCGCGAATGCTCATGGAAATCGTCGAGCCGCGGGCCACGGAATTGCTCGAACTGGTTCATTCCGAGCTCAAGCACGGCGGACTCGATACCCGGCTGGGAGCGGGGGTCGTGCTGACCGGCGGCGGCGCCCGCCTGCGTGGCTTGACGGAGCTTGTCGAGAGGCTGTTCGGCGTGGCCGTGCGCGTTGGCCGGCCCACCGGGCTGGCCCGCCTGCCGGAAGAGTTTGCGCATTCCGAGTTCACCGTGGCCGCGGGCCTCGCGCTCTATGGTCATCGTTCGCAGGCGGGCACGGCGAAGCAGCCGGCGGGCTGGCGGCAAAAGCTGAAGGCCGCCTGGACCGGTTCGTAGGGGCACGCCATGGCGTGCCCCAGTTGAGGTGACGTTCAGAATTTTTCGAAGGCTTGAAAAGGGGGATCACGTGGCCGGAACTGGTAAACAATCCACCGACGGAGGCAACATGGCGCAGAAGGAAGCGGGCGTGAAGTATTCGTTCAGTGAAGACCAGTCCCTTTCCGCGAAGATCAAGGTGATCGGCGTGGGCGGCGGCGGGTCCAACGCCGTGAACCGCATGATCCGCGCGAAGGTGGAAGGCGTCGAATTTATCGCCGCCAATACGGACCAGCAGGCCCTCCAGCTTTCCGCCGCGCCCCTCAAGCTCCAGATGGGCGCCAAGCTCACCAAGGGCCTCGGGGCCGGCGCCAATCCCGACATCGGCCGCAAAGCCGCCCTCGAAGACACGGAGAAAATCATCGAGGTGCTGGAAGGCGCCGACATGGTCTTTGTCACCGCAGGCCTCGGCGGAGGTACGGGTTCGGGCGCCGCGCCCGTAGTGGCTTCGCTCGCCAGCGAACTGGGCGCCCTGGCCGTAGCCGTCGTCACCAAGCCCTTCGCGTTTGAGGGCAAGCGCCGCATGGTGCAGGCCGAGCAGGCGCTCGCCGAGCTGGTCGCTTGCGTGGACACCGTGATCGTGATTCCCAACGAGCGGCTCATCAGCACCATCGAAAAGGGCACCAGCTTTTTCGAGGCCTTCCGCATTGCTGACGATGTCCTCCGCCAGGCCGTGCAGGGCATCAGCGACATCATCACCATTCCCGGCATCATCAACCGCGACTTTGCCGACGTGAAAACCATCCTGAAGGGCATGGGCTACGCCGTGATGGGTACCTCGGTGGCTACCGGCCCGGACCGCGCCACGCAGGCCGCGAACAACGCGATCCACAGTCCGCTGCTCGAAGACAATTGCATCCAGGGCGCTCACGGCATTCTGATCAACATCAGCGGCTCCAGCGGGATGTCGTTGCACGAGGTCAACGAAGCGTCGCTGGTCATTCAGAAAGCGGCCCACGAAAACGCCAACATTATTTTCGGCGCCGTGCAGGACGAGTCCCTCAAGGACCAGGTGAAGATTACCGTCATCGCCGCCGGCTTCAAGGAAGCTCCCGCGCGCCGCCTCTCCCAGCAGAAGCCCGCCTATCTGCCCAAGGAATGGAAGGCGCAGCACGCCGTGGCTGCGGCGGGCGGAGGCGGCGTGGTGGCCGCTTCCAGTGGCGGCGGTCGCGGCATGGACAGCATCGTCGCGCAAGTGGCCCGCAACGTATCCAGCGTCACCGGCGAAATTCCCGCCGACGACCTGGACGTGCCCACGTTCCTGCGCCGCGGCCAAAAACCCTGATCCGCCAGAATCGCTGCGGGATTGCCCGTTGGCTTGGCGCCGCTGCCCTTGACACGAAGTTCGTGTTACACTAACCTAGTGTTATGAGATCCAGACTCCGGAATGTCACGGTCACCCTCGAGGAGAGCGTGGCCCGATGGGCTCGTCTCGAAGCCGCTCGCAGGGAGATGAGCGTTTCCCGCCTCCTCGGCGAGATTCTGAAGCAACAAATGCTCGCCAAAGACAATTACGAGCGCGCCATGCGCCGGTTTCTCGCCACCAAGCCCTTCTTGAAGACAGACGGTCGCTACCTCAAACGCGAGGAAGTGCATGACCGCGCCCGTCTTCGTTGACACCAACGTTTTCCTCTACGCTTTCGATGCGGCTGCAGGATCAAAGCAGCAAGCAGCGATCCTCTGGCTTGCGCATCTCTGGCAAAGCGGTCGCGGCCGCGTTAGTTACCAGGTGTTGCAGGAGTATTACGCCAACGTCTCTCAGAAGTGGCCGGCCGCGCGTACTCCTGTCCGTGAGAAGATACGCGAGCTCCTCGCTTGGCAACCGGTCGCCATTGATGGCGCGGTCATCGAGCTCGCTTGGAAAACCCAGGATCGCTTTCGGTTGTCCTTCTGGGACTCGCTCATCGTGGCCGCGGCCAAAGCGGCGTCCTGCCGCTATCTGCTCACCGAAGATTTCCAGCCTGGCCAGGATTTGGAAGGAGTCCTGGTGGTTCACCCATTTCATGGCCGGCCCGGAGTGCTCCCCCGAGAGTAAGTCAACCGAACCGCACTGCACCGAGCGAACTTAGCACCTTTCTTCTTTTTCAGAATCCGCTTTACTCCGCGTCCCGACAGGGCCGATAATCTCCGGGTTCAAAAACACCGGCATTTATCCCCAGCCCTTTCATTCGTTTTCTTCTCGTACCCACGGAGGGAAACGCCCATGGCTATAGACATGGACAAACTCAATGCATTCGTCGGCCGTTTCGTCACCGATCTCGGCGCCGCCGTGCACACCGGCATGGTCGTGATTGGCGAGCGGCTCGGACTCTACAAAGCGCTCGCTTCCGGGCCCATGAACTCTGCCGAGCTCGCCGCGAAGACCGGAACCGACGAGCGCTACGTGCGCGAATGGCTTTCCTCGCAAGCTGCCGGCGGTTACATCACCTACGATCCGGCGACCCACAAGTTCTGCCTCACCGAGGAGCAGGCCTTTACCCTCGCTCAGGAAGACAGCCCCGCCTATCTTCCCGGTGCCTTCCAGCTCGCTCTCGGAGCCCTTGCGGCTGTCCCCCGGATTGCCGATTCGTTTCGCAGCGGCGCTGGCATGGGCTGGCACGAGCACGACGACGGCGTCTTCCACGGTTGCGAGAAATTTTTCCGTCCCGGCTACGCCGCCAACCTCACCACCTCCTGGATACCGTCGCTTCACGGCGTCAAAGAGAAGCTGGAATCGGGCGCGCGCGTGGCCGACGTCGGCTGCGGCCTCGGCGCGTCCACGATTCTCATGGCCAAAGCCTTTCCGAAATCGCGCTTTTTCGGCTTCGACTATCACGACAAATCCATCGCCGCTGCCCGCCAAGCCGCGCGCCGCGAAGGCCTCGCCGACCGCGTCGCTTTCGACGTGGCTCCCGCCAAGTCTTTCCCTGGCTCGGGCTACGACTTCGTCGCCGTCTTCGATTGCCTGCACGACATGGGGGATCCGGTCGGCGCCGCGAAGCACGTGCGCGGCTCGCTGAACGACAGCGGCACGTGGATGATCGTCGAGCCGTTCGCTCACGATCAGTTGAAAGACAATCTGAATCCCGTGGGCCGCGTCTACTACTCGTTCTCCACGCTGCTCTGCACTCCCTGTTCGCGCTCACAGGAAG
>DASPSB010000143.1:0-5295 GCA_035624135.1 Candidatus Acidiferrales bacterium
ATCGCCGCTGCCACCAGCACGAGGAAAAGGATTGAGAGAGGGTGAGTACGCACTGTCGATGATGTCATAGGGGTGTCAAAGCCATATAGTGTATGCCAGCGCTAGCGAAAAACCTAACCAGCGCAGGCCGGATACGGGCGCAGCTTCGCGGCTAAAATCGATCAGCCCTGTCTGGCTCAGGAGAGTTAGATGCGTGCCATGGTTGTCCGGAAGCACGGCCCGCCGGAGAACTTCGAACTGCGCGACTGGCCTGCGCCCGCGCCGAAGGCCGGCGAATGCCTCGTCCGTGTCCGCGCCGTGGGCATCAACTTCGCTGACCTCCTCCAGCGCATGGGAATCTATCCCGGCACGCCGAAGCCCCCGTTTATCCCGGGATTCGAGGTCGCCGGAACCGTAGAGCAGGCCCCGGGGGCCACCGCGCTTCGTCCCGGAGACCGCGTCGTAGCCATGACGCGATTCGACGCCTATGCCGAGCTGGCAGTCTGCACCGCGGAAGGAACCTTCGTCATTCCCGACGGCCTCTCCTTTGCAGAAGCCGCCGCCATTCCGGTGAACTATCTCACCGCGTACCACTCCATGTTCGAAATGGGCAACCTGCGTGCTGGCGACCGCGTGTTGATCCATGGCGCTGCCGGCGGCGTGGGCGTGGCCGCCGTGCAATTGGCCCGCGCTCGCGGCCTCGTCACCTTCGGCACCGCCGGCACTGGAAAGCAGGACTTCCTCCGCAAAATCGGCGTGGACCATCCCATCGATTACACGCGCGAAGATTTTGTCCAGCCGGTGCGGCGCGCGGCTCCCGATGGCATCGAGATGGTGCTCGATCCCATCGGCGGCCGCTCCTGGGCCAAGAGCCTGCGCTGCCTGGGAACCATGGGACGCCTGGTCGTCTTCGGCTTTTCTGCTGCCGCAGGCCCCTCCGGCAAGCGCAGTCTCCCGCGCGCCGCAAAAGCCTTCGCGCAGATGCCGCGCCTTTCGCCCCTCAAGCTCATGGAGAGCAATCACGCCGTGATCGGCGTTCACCTGGGACGCATGCGCGGCCGGGAAGCAGTGCTGCGCCGCGAAATGGACGATATCCTCGCCTTGTACTCGGCCGGTCAGATTCATCCCGTCGTCGGCAAGACATTTCCTCTGGAACAGGCCGCCGCGGCCCACCGTTACATCCACGACCGCCAAAACGTGGGGAAAGTGGTCCTGACGCTCTAGCGGCTTCGCCTGTCCCTGCCATCCGGCGCGCCCGCCGGGAGCCTGTAACCGTGCTTGGAGCGGGTTCGTCCAGGAGATTGTGATGGGTGCTTCAACGAACGGCCCGGTACCGGCAGCACGGGCGGAGCGCAGCGTCAGCGCAAAAGCGCCCGCCCCCAAAT
Source organism: Candidatus Acidiferrales bacterium (assembly GCA_035624135.1). Taxonomy (GTDB): domain Bacteria; phylum Acidobacteriota; class Terriglobia; order Acidiferrales; family UBA7541; genus JOPF136. The sequence continues at coordinate 1,365 of DASPSB010000143.1, forward strand.
GGGCCGAAAGCAAATGGCTGGCGGTTGCCGAGCTTCTCGTTGTCGTCCTCATTTTCGTGGCCGATGAGCGCGGCCTGATTTACTTCTCCAAGACCCTCTATCTGCTAGTCTTCGCCTGGCTCTCGCTCCGCGTGCGTAAGTCGCGCTGGCGCGACGTCGGCCTGACCCGCTACAAGAGCTGGGCCGCGACCCTCGGGCTGGGCCTCGCCGCCGGCCTCTCACTCGAAGCCTTCCAACTTTTTGTCAGCCAGCCCCTGCTGGTGCGCTGGTTGCACAAGCAGCCCGACCTCGATTTCTTCCGCTCCGTGCACGGAAACCTGAAGCTGATGCTGATGTACATCGCGCTTGTCTGGCCGGTCGCCGCGTTCGGAGAGGAAATGGTGTACCGCGGCTACCTGATGAATCGCGTGGCCGACCTCTTCAACCGTACTCGTGCCGCGTGGATCGCGAGCCTCGTCGCCGTGCACGTCGGATTCGGTCTGGCTCACGGCTACCAAGGCATCACCGGCATTCTCGACGAAGCGCTGATGGGCGTCCTGCTCGCGCTCATCTATCTGGCCACGGGCCGCAACCTCGCCGTACCCATTGTTGCCCACGGAGTGCAAGACACCATCGATTTCGTGCTCCTCTATTTCGGAATCTATCCCGGCATGTAGCGCGGGCCGTCCTGCGGGGCGTGAAGCGGTTCTAGTTCCCGGGCTTGGTGAACAGCGCGGCGTCCATTGGCTGGTTGAAACGCACCTGCTGCACGAAGATTTCGGAATGGCGGTCGCCGTCCTGGTACGTCACCGTGTGATACGGGAACTGCACGCCGTCCACCAGCCGGTAGTCGTCCCACACCTGCAGCGTTTCCGAAGTGCCCTGCGCGCTCGCGGAGAAAAACTGCGCTGCAAAGAGCAGGTGCGTCTCCGCATCCAGGTGCAGCCGCACCGCGCCGGAGGGTCCTCGCCACAGTGCCGCGATCGTCTTTTTCCCCTGCACCTCTTGCTCTCCCAGGTATTGCACTTCGATTGCGCCTGTCCGCGCCGCGTTGATGATGCCGATTCCGCCCGTAAGCAGAATCGAGCGCCGGAATTCGTTTCTCGCGTCCGGCGGCACCTCGGAAACTCCACCCGGATATTGCAGCCAGCCCACGGCGCCGTCGAATCCCTGGGTCAGATTCGCGTTGGGCAGCTTCATATCCAGCCGCATGTGGTCGGGGTAGGAAACCTGCAAATGCAGCTCGACGTCGGAGTTGCCGGTCTGCTGGTAGAGTTTTCCCTGCGCCGCCACGTCCACCGTTTTGATTCCTTCCAGCGACTCTCCTCCTGCGGACTTCGCGGCCGCGGCCAGCAGCGCTTTGCCCTGTTCGATCGCCTCCGGAGTGGGCGCGGGCGCTCCCGCCTCCGGGCTGTTCCCGGAAGGTTTGCGCCGCATGTCCGCCGCCATCAAATCCAGCTCGGAGGCGCGCAACTCCTCGAACGCCGCATTCGGATACGCCTCTTTCAGCGCGTCGTGGAACGCGCTCACGTTTCCCACCAGCACGATCGACAGGTTCGACGCGCCGAAATACCGCGGCGCCAGCGCGTTCACCGGGGCCGCGCTCACCGCTTGCAGGTTTTCGCGGTAGTGCTGGAAGTAGTCGGGCGGCAGGCCGTAGAGCGCAAGCGACAGCATGCGCCCGGCGATTTGCTCCGGCGTCTCCGACTGCATGGGAAATGCTCCGATCAGATATTCCTTCGCGAAGCGCAATTCCTCGGCCGATACGTTTCCCGTTCCCATTTGCCCCATCAAGTCCACCATCAGGCGCAGCGCCGTGACGGTGGAGTCGGTGCGCGTGGAAAGGCCGGCGAAGATTCCGCCGGCGCGCGCCCGGCTCGCCAGTTGCGCATACGCGCCGTACGTGAGCCCCTTCTGCTGCCGGATGCGCGCGTTCAGCCGGCTGTTTTGGCCGCCGCCGAACACCCGGTTGGCCACGAACAGCGGCAGGTAATCGGGACTGTTCCGCGGAATCGCCGGGCGGCTCAGCCGGATCTGGGTCTGCACCGCATCGGGCTTGTCCACCAGCACAAAGTGGAGTCCCGCAGCAGGTTCGGGAATGGCAGGCGCGGTGAACTGCGGGGCGATTCCCTCCCACTCACCCAGGAATTTTTCCGCGCTCGCAAAGGCTTCCTCGGGAGTGATGTCCCCGGAGATGGAGAGGAACGAGCCGCGCGGCACATACCTGGTTTTCTGGAATTCCGTGAGGTCTTCCCTTCCAATCCCCCTCACCGTTTCCACCGTGCCCTCTTCCGGCAGACCGTAGGGATGCAGGCCGAAGAGTGCACGCGCAGCCACCACCTGCACCAGATAGCCCGCGTCCGCCGCTTCGAGTTCGAGATTGGAGAGCGTCTGTCGGCGCTTTCTCTCGATTTCTTGCGGCTCGAACGCGGGATGCATCACGATGTCGGAGAGCAAATCCATCGCCAGCAGATAATCCTTTTTCATCACGCTAACCGTGACGCTGGCCGTGTCGCTCTCCGCGCCCGTCGAAAGTGTGCCGCCGACGAAATCGATCGCCTCCGCGATGTCCTGCGCCGTCCGGCTCGCCGTGCCCTCCGGCAGCAGCGCAGCGGTGAGCGAAGCCAGGCCGGTTTTCCCGGGCGGGTCAAAAAACGCTCCCGCAGCGGGTACTAACAGGATGACGGTGACTTCCGGCTGGCGGTCGCGCGGAATCACGAAGACCTCGAGTCCGTTTGGCAGAACCTTCGTGGCTGCCCGCGGGAAATCAAACGTCCGTGGCGCCGCAGGCGCGGGCATTTGCGGCTCCAGGCGCACGCCCGCGGGAACCTTGCCCGATGGCTGCTGCGGCGGCGCCTGTGGCGCGGCGGATGTCGCAGACGGACCGCTCTGTTGGGCTGCGGCGCTGGCCACGGAAAGCGCGGCCCACATTGCGAACATGCCGAGCCGCCCAGCGCATGGGAGGTTTCGCTTCATTGCGGACGGTTCGAGTCCCCTTCTCGATGGCCTCGGATTCATCCTCGCTGCGCTCATTGCGGCGTCGTGGGCACGGTAATGTACAGCACGGTCAGACGCGCGGAAACAAAATACTCGCGGGCCACGCGTTGGATGTCCGCCGGAGTCACCGCCAGATACAGCTCCGCCTCGCGATTCACGAGTTCAGGATCTTTTCCGATGACCGCCGCAAACCCTAGCGTGTCGCCCGTCTGCTGGTCGCCTTCGCGCGCGGCCACGGCTGTAGCCAGCACCTGGTTTTTCGCCTTGTTCAACTCGTGCTCGCTCACGGGTTGCTCTTTCATCTGCACCAGCACGCTCTCGATGGCCGCCTTCCCTTCCTCGGCGGTCTTGCCCTGATTCATCACCGCGAAAGCCAAGAACAGGTTCGGGTCTTCGGTAAAATTGCCCACCCCCGCGGCCTGTGCCGCCAATTGCGATTCATAAACCAGCCGGCGATACAGACGGCTGCTTTCGCCGCTGGAGAGAATCGAAGAGGCCAGGTTCAGCGCATAGAAGTCCGGCGAGTAGGCCGCGGGCATCTTGTAGCCTTCCGCCACTGCGGGCAGGGGTGAGTTGGCGCCGTAGGTTTTGGTCGCCTGCTTCGGCTCGCTCTGCAACGGTTCGGCCGCCTGTTGGCGTGGCACTGACTGCGGCGGCTTCGGGATTCCACCGAAGTATTTTTCCGCCCAGCCGAACAATTCCTCGGCCGATGCGTCGCCCACCACGACCAGCGTCGCGTTGTCCGGCCGGTAGTACGTGCGATAGAACTCCTGCACGTCGGAGAGCGCCGCCTTGTCGAGGTCCTCCATGCTGCCCATCGTGGTGTGATGGTACGGGTGAACGCTGAAGGCGATGGCGTAGAGGTCCTCAAACAGCCGCCCGTAGGGAGGATCCTCGACGCGCAGCCGGCGCTCCTCTTTCACCACCTCGCGCTCGGAGGTGAAATTCGCCTGGT
>DASPSB010000148.1:0-3555 GCA_035624135.1 Candidatus Acidiferrales bacterium
TTTTGAACTGCCGCGGGCGGTGCCGCGCCCCAACAGCCGCGAGATTTCAGCGGCCGAGGCTTTGCCAATCCAAAAAGATTTCCGCTCCGAAAGCGGCAAGCATCTTTCCAGCCTCCGGGCCGGGGTCGCCATAAATCTCGATGCGATCCACCTTGGAGATTTGCACCATCTGAGGCACATACTGCTGCACAGCCGGACCCTTAACGTGCGTGAGAAGCGCTTCAGCATTCGTGTAGGTTTCCACCAGGCGACACCGCTTGCGGTCCGCGCTCATATGCCAGTCGTAGGCGAGCGTGCCCGGTTCCTTGCGCGTCACGCCGGTCATGGCCGTGGCCAGCTCCTCGAATGCCGCAAGCTTGCCGTCGTTGACCGTCAGAGCGACGTTCAGGCGCACAGTCTGTTTCATGATTCTCGAATCCTCCGCGGCGGATTATAGCGCGAGGAAGTCCTCCGTTCAGAACGGCGGCACGAAGAAGGGCGCACCGGGGGACAAAACACGCTGCTCCCCGCTCGTCCGCATCCGATCAGCATGCAGATCCTGAGCGAGTCTTCGAGTCGAAGGGCCGCTGGCCACCAACCACCCGCAACTTCTTTAAAGTGCGGAGGAGGGGTTGGGCGTCGGCGCAGGCGTCAGGGTGTCGATGAATTCCTTCATCGCCGGCTTGGGCCGCACGGGAGCAAAAGCCGGGTCCGTTTTGACCGCCAGGATGTCCTTATAGTGCTCGTCGCGCGCCTTCTTCAAATACTCGAGGCAGCGTTCGATATCGCCCATCTCGCCGTAGGTCTTGGCCAGATAAAAATAAAACGCGCCGCGATCCTCCACGCTGCGCTCCAGCACAATCGCGCCGCTCCGGTTGTGCTGGTCGAAAATAGTGGGATCGAGCGTGACAGCCTCGTGAAAGGCCATCATCATCTCCTTGTACTTCTTCTCCTGGAGATAGGCGTAACCCAGGTTGCTGTGGAAGCTGGCCACACTGGAATCCATTTTGATGGCTTTGCGGTACTCGCGGGCGGCCCTGCCGTAGCGCTTCTGGTTGTAGTAGACGCAGCCGATGTTATTGGCCGCTGCGGCAAACGTCGGATCGGCTTTGAGCGCGCGCTCGTAATACGATTTGGCATCGCGCATTTTCTGCAGCGCCTGATACGCGTTGCCGATGCGATTCAGGATCTGCGCATTATTGGGATCTTCAGCCAGCAGCTCGTTGTAACCGCGGATCGCGTCCTCGTATTCCTTGTCCTCGACGAGCTTGTCTACGGCAATCAGCCTCTGCACGGGGCTGGTTCGGACGGGCGTCGCAGCCGCCTCCTGAGCGCGGATGGGCGCGCACACCAACCCGCAGATCATCACGGCGCTAAACGTGCGCATGAGGTTCGTCATGACGCCACCCTCCGACCCTGCACCTGTTGAATACTACGACGCCTCGAAAGAGCCGGTGGTTGCTCCACGGAGCGCCGCTAACCTGGTCCCGAAGCCTGGTCTTTCTTGTTACCGCCGCCGAATATACCAAGGAAGCGCTGCCAGAGACTCTTTTTCTTCTGCTGCGCCGGCTGCTGGGACTGTGCGGGCTGGGTGCTCCCGCCGCCTCGTGATCGCGGCGAGCGGTCCGCGGCGCGAACCCGGCGGGAGGAATCGGCGGCGGGCGGCGGCGCGGATGCCACAGGATCGGCTCCGCCCGTTGCGGCGGGCTCGACTCCTTCCGGAGCGGCTGCCAGAACGGCCTGCAACCCTCCGTGACGGTCGCAGTACTGCGCCGGCTCGCTCCCGTTGAGGAATGCAGCCGTTCGCGTGACCGGGCAAAGCGGCGTGGCGCGCTGGAGCGTGTCCGGGTCGATGGCCACGACGGTGACGCCATCGGGCGGCGTGAAGTCATGCACCTGCGCGTAGTCGGGCAGAGCGATGGCGCGCTTCATGAACTCGGCCCAGATGGGGGCGGCGGAATTTCCGCCGGCCAGGCCGAGTTCCCGGTTGTCGTCGAACCCCACCCACACGACGCAGATTAGATTCGATGTGAATCCGGCGAACCAGCCGTCGTGCGACGTGCCCGTCTTTCCCGCGGCAGGAGCGGCAAATCCGCGCTCGCGCACCGGGTAACCGGTCCCGTGGTTGATCACGTCCTGGAGAATATTCGTGACGATGTAGGCGGCGCGGGGATCGATGGCCTCGCGCGTTTGCGGCGCGCCATGCTCAATCCATTGGCCGCCCGCATCGGCGACTCCCTCGATGAACATGGGTTCGGCGCGCACGCCTCCCGCCGCAAAAATGGTATAGGCCGCGGCCACGTCGAACGGAGTCATCTCGTAGGCGCCCAGAGCCATCGCCGGAGTGGGCTGGATGTGAGGGCCGAGGCCGGCCTGCCGCACCACGTCCACCACGCGCTGGTAGCCCACCATTTCGGCGACGCGGACCGTGGCCACGTTCAGCGAATGCGTGAGCGCCTCGCGGAGGGTGACCGTTCCGTAGAATTTTTCGCCGAAATTGTCGGGCGCGTACTCGTTGCCTTCGAACTCGAATGTGGTGGGCTCATCCACGACAGTCGAAAGCGGAGTGAGCTGCGGGTCGATGCCGTCCACATCGTTCATGAACGCGGCAAGATAGACGAAGGGCTTGAACGCCGAGCCGGGTTGGCGGCGGGCGAGGGCGCGGTTCAACTGGCTGGAGCCGTAATCGCGGCCGCCCACGAGCGCCAGCACTTCTCCGGTGTGCGGATCGAGCGCCACGAGCGCCACCTGGGCGCGCGGCGCGGCCTCCGCGGAGCTTTTGCGCTGATTTTCCTTTGCCCAGCGCTCGTACTTGCTCTTCAACCGCGCATCCACTTCCTGAATCCCCGTCTGGACCGCTTCGACCGCGGCACGTTCGAGGCGCGGATCGAGCGAGGTGTACACGCGATAGCTCTGCGAGGTGAGATCGGATTCGGAAAGGTGCTCGAGCAGGTGGTCCTTGACCATGTCCACAAAATAAGGAGCGGAGGAGGTTTCGATACCGCCGCGGACGAGCTTCAGCGGGACGCGCTTGGCATCGGCTTCCTGCGCCTGCGTGATCAGTCCATCATCGGCCATCTGGGCGAGCACGCGGTCGCGGGGCTCGGCGGCGCGCTCGGGCCGGCTGTCCGCGGAGGAGTAGCGGTTGGGCGCCCGGATGATCCCCGCGAGGAAAGCGGCTTCGGGCAGCGTCAGGTCCTTGACGTCCTTGCCGAAATAGGCCTGGGCCCCTTCGCCGAACCCGCGAATGGCGAAACTGCCGCGGTTGCCGAGATAAATTTCGTTGGCGTAGAGCTCGAATAGTTGCTGCTTGTTGAAGCGCTGCTCGAGTTCGAGCGCCACCAGCGTTTCCGCCACTTTGCGCCGCCAGGTGCGCTCGGTGGAAAAGAAAAAGCTTCGCGCCAGTTGCATGGTGAGCGTGCTGGCGCCCTGGCCCACATTCCGATGGCGCAGATCGGCCCAGGCCGCGCCCACAATGCGCACGGGGTCGAAGCCGGGATGCTCAAAGAAGCGCTTGTCTTCCGCGGCGAGCACGGCATCCACAAGGACCTTCGGCAACTGGTCCATGCGTACGAC
>DASPSB010000156.1:0-7497 GCA_035624135.1 Candidatus Acidiferrales bacterium
CTGCACGACAAGAATTTCCGAGTAACCGTCCCGGGCTTCTACGACGATGTGGCCACGCTCACGAAACCGGAACGGAGGGCGCTCAATTCGCTGCCGTGGAAGCTGAGCGACTTCAAGAAAAACGTGGGGGCGCCGGCGCTAGCGGGGGAGAAGGGATACTCGGTGGTGGAACAGCTCTGGTGCCGGCCGACGCTGGAGCTGAACGGGATATGGGGCGGCTATATGAGCGAAGGGGCGAAAACGGTAATCCCTTCGAAGGCCTGGGCCAAGTTCTCCACGCGGCTGGTGCCGAACCAGAAGCCGGAGAAAATCGCCGGGCAAGTGCAGAAACACATCCGAAAACTGCTGCCAAAAACGGTGCACTGCAAATTGGAGGTGCTCAGCACAGGCAAACCATGGCTCGCCCCTTACAACCACCCGTACTTCGAGGCCGCACACCGGGCGCTGGAGAGGGGATTCGGCAAGAAGGCTGTGTTCATCCGCGAGGGGGGCTCGATCCCGTTTGTAACCGACATGTACGACGCCTACAAGATTCCGTGCATCCTGATGGGCTTCGGGCTGCCGGACGAAAACGCCCACGCGCCGGACGAACATATCTCTCTGGAGAATTACTTCGGAGGGATCAAAGCCGCGGCGCACTTCTACCAGGAACTGGGCCGCGCGTAGCGCACGCGATATTTCCCTTGCGTTATGCGGGTTCGGCGGCTATAGTGCGCCGTGCTCGGTTGCAGGAGATTCGCGCAGCCCGGCGCCCGGTTTACCCCAAATTGAATTTCTAAAGAGGAGACAAGAATTCCATGGCAGCAAAGCCAATGAGCAAGAGCCAGATCGTCGCGGCGATGGCCGAGAAGTGCGAGATGAAGAAGAAGCAGACAGCTGGCTTCTTTGAAGCGCTCTCCGCACTCGCGGCCAAGGAGTGCAAAGGCGCAGCCGGAAAGTTCGTGATTCCCGGCATCGGCCGGTGCGTCAAGCGCCACCGAGCCGCGCGGATGGGCCGGAACCCGCAGACCGGCGAGGCCATCAAGATCAAGGCCAAAACGGTGGTGAAGATCTTCGCCGTGAAGGCGTTCAAGGACGCGGTGCTGGGAGCGAAGTAAGCGCGCGCGATCCGTTTCTGGAGTATCGACCCCCGGTGCCCGACGCTCTGAATCTTCGAGACCAAGGGCCGCCGGGGGTTTTGTCTTTTCTCGAGGCTCGAAGTTCGTGGCGGCTGGCCGGAAGCGGGACGAATCAGGAACCGGACGCGGCAGGGCGCTTCACCCACTTATCGTAGAGCACCATAAGCACCGTCGTGAGGATGCCGACGCCGCTGATCACCCACCACATGCGCTGCGGCTCGCGCTGCACCTCTCCGAAATAGTGCAGCAGGCCGCCGCCCAGGACTCCCGCAACGAAGTAGCCGATGGCGATCGGCAGGAACGCGTAGCCCATGAACAAGCCCTCGCGTCCCGGCGGGGCGAGCTGTGACACATATTCGTAGTACCGAGGCGACTGCGTGATTTCGCCCAGCGCCAACACCACCAGCGCCAGGATGAGCATGGGAGCCGCGGGATCCGTGTTCGAGTGTGGACGGAACACCCGGAAGAAATTGTCCACCATGCGCGCCAGCGTCTCTGAGGTCGGGTGCACGGCGAGGATGACCCACGAAAGACTCGAAATCAGGATGCCAAGCGAGATCGCTGGGATCGTGGGAATCTTACGCGTGATGTAACTGACCAGAAGCTGGAAGCAAATCACCGTTGCGGCATCGGCGGAGATCCACAAATCCACATCGGCGTGCGGGCTAATGTAGCCGCGAATAAAGAGCGGCGCCCCGATGAATTCCTGCCAAAAGACGACCCAGTAGCCCGAGAAAATCAGCAGAAACAGCACGAAGCGGAAATTCGCGAGCACGGTGAGCATGTTGCCAAGCGCTTCCGGGATGCTCGTGACTTTCGTCTGGGCGGCGCCAGGCGCCTCGTGAAAAAAGAAGAGGGTGAACCAAAACATCAGAAAGACGCTGAGCGAGGACACACGGAACACATTTTCGATTCCCCAGCCGAGCCTTTCGCGGACGGCAAAGGCAACGATGGGTCCGAGCGTGCCGCCTATATTGACGATGGTGTAGTAGATCGAGTAGCCCATCGAGCGCACGTTCTCCGCGGATGCGCGCGCCGTGGTACCGGCCACGCACGGCTTCACAACGGCGGGGCCGAGCGCCGGGATCATCAGGATGGCAAGTACCAGCCACTTGTCGCCCAGTGCCGCCCGCAGCGACTGCATCCACGGCGCCGAGAGAGAGCCCAGCAGAAAATACCCGATGGACATCACCAGATACGCGAAGAGCAGCGCGCGGCGGAAGCCGAAACGGTCTGCGAGCGTCCCGCCGAGAACCGGTAGAAACCAAACGACAAATCCAAACGTTCCCGTGAGCCAGCCGGTGAGCTCGGCGGAGAAGTGGAGCTGCTCCTTCAAGTAGAAGGCGAGAACGGCGGTTGTAGCGTAATACGCCAGCCGTTCGAAAAGCTCGGACGAGTTCGCGATCCAGAACGAGCGATCGAAGCCCGCACGGATTTCGCCGATCCGTTCGCCCAACTCCATCGAGTTCGCTCCTGTGGTGCGAGGTCGGTGGATTGTAGCGGAAAAAGAAAGGACGCGCGCTGCCCTTCGTTGCGCTCAGGGTCTTCGAGGAGAGGAGTACCGTGGCCGGGCGCGGGACCTTCGGCCTGTGCTAATGCGCGGGTTTGGCGGGAAAAGCGATTGTGCTAGCATCCCTCATCGGGCCTGGGCCCCGGGAGCTGCATGACTTCTGCAACAATGCAGGCACTCCGGAAGCCGCGTCCCGAGCCGGGAGCGCAGATCGAAAGCGTTCCCGTTCCGGTGGCGCGTCCCGGAGAGGTGATTGTCCGCGTTCGCGCCGCGTCTATCTGCGGCACAGATCTCCACATTTACCACTGGGACGCCTGGTCGGCTTCGAGGCTGCATCCGCCGCTGACCTTTGGCCATGAATTCTGCGGGGTGGTCGAATCGGTCGGCGAGGGAGTCACGCGGTTTCATCCCGGCGAGCGCGTGACCGCGGAAATGCACGTGGCCTGCGGCCATTGCCGGCCTTGCCGGGCGGGCCAGCCGCATGTATGCCAGAACGTGCGCATCCTGGGAATCGATCAAGACGGCTGCTTCGCGGAATTCGTGCGGATTCCAGCAACCAATTTGTGGAAGCTGGAGGCGGCGATTCCCGATCGCTACGCCGCGATCATGGACCCCCTGGGAAATGCAGTGCACTCGGTGCTGGCCGGGCCAATTGCCGGACTCACTGTCGCAGTGACAGGCTGCGGCCCGATCGGGCTGATGTGCATTGCAGTGGCCAAGGCCTGTGGCTGCTCGACGCTCTATGCCACGGAAATTTCTCCGCATCGCGCGAAACTTGCGAAGGAAATGGGGGCGGATCTCGTTCTCAACCCGAAAGAGACCGACGCGGTGGCTCGGGTGCGCGCCGAAACCGACGGTTCGGGAGTGGACGTGCTGCTCGAAATGAGCGGGAACCCCGCGGCCATCCGCCAAGGCTTCCACATGCTTCGGCCGGGAGGCCGTGCATCACTGCTGGGAATACCGGCCGAGCCGGTAACGCTCGATCTGCTCCCGGACGTGATTTTCAAGGGCACCACCGTGCTGGGTATTTACGGCCGGCGCATGTTCGAGACCTGGCTGCAGATGGACGCGCTTCTGCGCGATGACCGGTTGAAGCTCGATCCGCTCTTCAAGGAACGCCTGCGCCTGTGCGACTACACGCGCGCGTTTCAATTGCTCGAACAGGGCGCCGCAGGAAAGGTGCTTCTCGTCCCCAACGGCGCGGAGTGAGGTTATCCTCCGCCCCGGCCTGCCGCTCGAAAATCAGGAGGAATTATGCCGAATACGAAGAGGCCACAGCTCGCCTATCTCGGAACCGCGCTGGAGGAGCTCAAACAGCAGCACCGCTACTTCCATCTCCGCGTCCTGGCCGCAGAGCAGAAGCCCGTGGCCACGTTTGACGGTAAGAAGGTCATCAACCTGAGTTCGAACAACTATCTGGGATTGACCAGCCACTCGAAACTGCGCAAGGCGGCGGCCGCGGCAATCCGGAAATACGGTGTTGGTGCAGGAGCGGTGCGCACGATCGCCGGGACCATGCGCATCCACATGGATTTGGAGAAGCAGATCGCGAAGTTCAAGCACACTGAGGCGTGCGTAGTATTTCAATCCGGGTTCACAGCCAACGCGGGAACGGTGGCGGCCATCCTGGGGAAAGACGATCTGATCATTTCCGACGAACTGAACCACGCTTCGATCATCGACGGCTGCCGGCTCTCAAAAGCCGCCATCCGCGTCTTCAAACACAAAGACACGGAGGACTGCGCAAAGATTTGCGAGGAAACGAAGGACTGGCCGGGACGAAAGCTGCTCATCACGGACGGCGTCTTCAGCATGGACGGCGACATCGCGCCGCTGCCTGCGCTCTGCGACCTGGCGGAGAAATACAACTGCATCATGATGGTGGACGATGCGCATTCCTCCGGCGTCCTGGGGCGCAACGGGCGCGGAACCATCGACCATCTGGGATGCCACGGCCGGGTGGATATCCAGGTGGGGACGCTGAGCAAAGCCATCGGGGCGATGGGCGGGTATGTGTGCGGATCGCGCGAGCTGATCGAATTCCTCTACCATCGCGCGCGGCCGTTCCTGTTTTCGACTTCCCATCCGCCGTCAGTGACGGCGACGTGCCAGGCCGCGTTTTCGCTGCTGGATTCGCGCGCGGGCGCCGAACTCATCGCCCGGCTGTGGGAAAACACGCGGTACTTTCAGAAGGGTTTATTGGCGCAGGGATTTCCCGCGAGCGCGAGCGAGACGCCTATCTCGCCGATTCTGGTGGGGGATGCCGCAAAGGCATTCGAGCTGTCCGGCGAGTTGTTTAAAGCGGGAGTGTTCGCACCGGCAGTGGGCTATCCAACAGTGGCTGAGGGCAAGGCTCGTTTGCGCGCCATCGTAACGGCTACGCACACGCGCAAGGAACTCGAGAAGGCGCTGCACATACTGGGGCGCGTGGCCCGGAAGCTAAGCATCATCCAATAAACCCTCTGCTCAGTCCGCAGCAGCGGCGGGCGCGGGGGCTGCCGGTGCGTGCGCCGCAGGCGGCTCGTATCTCCGGTACAGAACCAGCGCGAGCGCGCCACAGCCGACGACGGCCGAGCCCATCCTAACCCAGACCCCGAGATAGGGCAGGAGGGCGCCCAGGCGAATCAGGAACAGGCCGAGTGCCAGGCGCCCGGCCACCGACCAGGTGCCAGGGCTTCTGCCCAGGACGGATTCACCAATCCAGATGGCAGGGATAATCTGACCAAAGAAACTCAGAAAGACCCAGCAAAATACCATTGTAATTCCCAACCCGAGGCCCACCACCGTGATGCATGCCAGGATGCCTGCGATCGGCAGCATGAAGAAAACGACAAGACCCAATGCGAGAGAAGCGCCAACGCGGCCGACCTGTTGTGCGGATTCCTGGATAGTTCCGGGGAAGAGCGCGATGAGAACCAAGCCGACGATGAGCGCCATGCCCCAGATCATCGCGTTGTACCAATAGCTCATTGGCCGCCGATAAGCAGGCACCCATTCCCGGATATCGATTTCCTGGCCGCCGGCAAGATGCGCCTGTGGGGAAATCTCCGGCTTCAAAGGCCCGCGATAGCGGAAACTGCCTTTGATATCGGCGCGCGGAGTGACTTGAATCGGGGTTTCATCGCTACGCGGACCCATGTGCCATTCATCCTCTTGCTGAGCCTGGCGCAGCCAAGCATCTCCGCCGATAGGAGCGTTGAGCTCCCCCCGGCCTACCACGGCAGTGAGGTCGCGCCCGATCGGGCCGTCCAATTGCAGATCGCCGACAACTAACGCAACGCTTCCATTTATGTGCGACCGCTGGGTGGACTGCAGGATGCCCACAAAGCTCATTACATTGCGGCCCACTTCGCCTTCGATCGTAAGGTCGCCATTGAAGGTGCGAAGGCTGCCGTCCACTTTTCCCGTCATACGCACGGCATGAGAGAAGGCGAAGACGTCGCCGGTCACGTGGCCATCCACATCCAGCGAGCTGCAGAAGCAAAACAAGTCCCCTTCCACTGTTCCCGCCATACGCATCTGCGTGGCCAGCACGTACAAGTCGCCGTGCACGGTCTGGCCCTCGGGGACATCATAGCTGCCGTGCCGTCTCACAAACTCGGTGGCGTGCGCCTCCGTGGGCCAAGCCAGCGCCGCGAGCAGGAGCACGGGTACGAAAAGGGAAAAGGAGGAGAACCGGCGCAGGCTCCTGCGGAACAGGAACAGCAGCACGGCTCCCAGCACTCCCAGCGAACCCAAGATGATGAATTGCAGCATGGCGTTCCATCCTTTCCAAAGGGCTCCGTTAAAGACGAGCCAGGTGAAGACGAACTGGCCGTCGAATCCGGACTGGTTCAGACTCTCGAGCCACGGATCAACGTACAGGTTCCAAAAGGTGTACAGCCCCAGGGCCGCCAGGCCCAGGGCAACCAACCATCCCCAGGAGATTCCTTCGGCCGCGCGGGGCTCGAGCAGGCGTGCGGGGAGCGGTTCATCCTGCTCGGTCAGCGCCGCACGCAGCAGGAGCGATTCGCGCTTCAAGGTATCCAGCAGGCGGCGGCACGTGGCGCAGTGCTCCAGATGCGCGACCACCTCGCGGGCTGCCGCTGGTTCAAGCTGCCCCTCGATGTAGAGCAGACCGGTCACTTCGTCCACGTGACTGGCAGGATTCATGGGCGTGGTCGCGTTCATCGCCCACCTCGCGCGCCCGCCGTCCCGAAGCTTCGGGAGGGTGGGGCGTCCGCGCCCTGAATGAGCGCCTGCCGCAGCTCGTGGCGCGCGCGCAGAAGCACAACGCCGACAAAGGCGCGGCGGAGTCCCAGGGCCTCAGCAATTTCGTCGTAGCTCATATCCGCGTAATAGCGCAGCACCAGCGCCATGCGCGCGCGGTCGGAGAGCCGGCCAAGCGCCTGCCGAACGCCGCCGCTGGTTTGCTCAGAAATCACTTGGTCGAGCTGGCCGGGATCGGGATGCTCGAGCGGCAGCGTCTCCGCGTCCTCGGTCTCCAGGTCCTGGCGGATTTTGCGGCGGCGCAGCAGATCCCAGCAATGGTTCGCCGCCACCTTGTAAAGCCAGGCGGAAAATGGCCGCTGCGGATCGTACTGGCCGAGTTTGCTCTTCAATTTCACGAACACATCCATGGCCGCATCTTCCGCATCTTCCCGGGTGGGCAACACGCGGCGGCAAAAGCGGAAAAGCGGCCCTGCAAATAGGCGGTACAACTCGCCCCAGGCCTCGCGGTCACCGGCCCGGGCCCGTGCAACTGTGGCCGCTAGGTCTTCCCCGCCCATGCCCTCGGGTTTCCCTTTCCCCATCATTAGTACGCGCCCCGAGTCCTTTTTCTTTCAGCCGTTGCCCGGCGCAGTATAGCCCGTCCGGCGCCAGTGTTGT
>DASPSB010000159.1:0-2808 GCA_035624135.1 Candidatus Acidiferrales bacterium
AAGAGTCCGCAGATACCAAGAAAGAAAATCGGTCGCAATCCCGAAGGTTCGGGATCGGGACGAAAAACGAAAATTGGACGGGGAAAAGGCTAGGCTCGGGGCCAAGAAAAGACCTCAGGTCACCGGCCCCGGTCGGGGCCAACATCCTTTCCGAAGGGTTCGGAAACTTCGGGGTCGGATGCTGTGCAGTGAATCAATTTGCCGCTGGATTTGGTCAGGGCCTTAAAATGGTTCTCTATCGCGATAAAATTGCGGCGTCAGATCGTTCGCACAGGCAGGAGTGCCTGTGCCACCCGGCAAATTGACCTGCTACGGGATGCTGAGAAGCGTTGATGAGAGGGCTATTCCGGAAAATGTCGCGGCTGTTCAGACGCCGTGAGGCGCCGCTGTGCACAGCCGCGCCGGAATCGCGCTTCCTTTCCACGGACAAAGAGGCGGAGGCCTATGCGCTGAAGCTGCGTGAATGCGCCGCAGGGTGGAAGAAGGAGCCCGGGCTGTGGCTGGACGTATCCGGCGCGGGCATCGCGACGATCGTACGTTGCCGCGGGGCGAAACCCGACGACCTGGGCTTCCACCTGACGATCGAAGTGGAGGAGCCGCTGGTGGCGCCGGAAGGACTCCGGAAGGGCGACACGGTGGAACTCGGAGGAAATTGGAAGTTCGGGTCGTTCGACAAAGAAGGTGTGAGCGTGCCCGGGTGCTTTTCCATCTACTTCGGCGAACGGGGAGTGGAGCGGGTGCGGCAGTTCTGGGCGGCGCTTCCGCCGGGGAAAAAGCGGCGGCCGGCGCCGCGTCCGTTCTTCGGGATGCTGCAACAATGTTGCCGGGTGGGACGGCCTGCGGGGATTTCGGAAGAGGAATTTCAGAAGCGGCTGAGGATGTTTGCGCGAACGGGGCAAAGGCAGTGACTAGTGGTGAGTCCCAAGAGGAAAGTGGAGATGAAAAGAGCCGGCAAGATGTCGACAGTACGAAATAGATACCGGAGGGCGCAGTCCCGAATCCCGAAGTTTCGGGACGGGACGGCGCCCCTACGCGAGACGATAGGGGCGAGGTCGTCGTTGTAACCGCTTCAACGCTGACAGCGCACAGCCACGAGTGGCTGTGCTACCAACTTCGCGGAAGGGAGGGCGCGGCTGAGCAGCGCCCCTACACTTTATAGACGCGTTCGA
The DNA here is from genome assembly GCA_035624135.1 of Candidatus Acidiferrales bacterium. GTDB lineage: Bacteria > Acidobacteriota > Terriglobia > Acidiferrales > UBA7541 > JOPF136. The sequence continues at coordinate 1,170 of DASPSB010000159.1, forward strand.
CGTTGAAGACGCCGGGCTTGCGTTTGATGGCGGCGAGAATGCGGTCGAGCTGGCGGCGGTCCTTGATTTCGAGCGCGATTTCGATGCGCGCGTGCTGCGCTTCCTGGTGGGTTTCGAGCGAACGGATGTTCGAGCCGGCTTCGCCGATGGCTCCGGTAACTTCCGCGAGCATTCCGGGACGGTCCTCCGTCATCACCAGGAGGCGGGCGACGAACTGGCCTTCGACCGCGCCGGTCCATTCCACGTCGATGCGGCGCTCGGATTCGTAGAGCAGGTTCTGAACGTTGGGACAGCTCCGGTTGTGCACGGCGACGCCGCGGCCGCGGGTGATATAGCCGACGATTTCGTCGCCGGGAATGGGATTGCAGCACTTGGCGCGATAGACGAGCAGATCGTCCTGGCCGCGGACCTGGATGGTGGGCTCGGCGATGCCGAGCGCTTTCTTCACGGCGGTGACGAGAGCGGGAGCCTGCTCTTTTGTTTCAGGGATCAGATCCTCGCCCAAAATTTTCTGGAGCGCCTGGCGCGCGGAAAATTTTCCGTAACCGAGGGCAGCGTAGAGATCTTCGGCGCGCGAGCAGCCGTATTCGGGACCGACGCGGGTGACGGCCTCGTCGTTGATGCGCTTCAAACTGACGCCGAAGTGTCGCGCTTCTTTTTCGAGCAGGCGGCGGCCGAGCTCAGTGGCCTGCTCGCGCTCGTGCAGATTGATCCAGTGGCGGATCTTGCTGCGGGCACGGGAGCTGTGGACGAAGCTGAGCCAGTCGCGGCTGGGCGTGTGGCCCTTCTGGGTCATGATTTCGACCACGTCGCCATTCGACAGCGTGTGGCGGAGGGAAACGATCTGTCCGTTGACGCGCGCGCCCACGCACTGGTGGCCGACTTCGGTGTGCACGGCGTAGGCAAAGTCCACGGGAGTGGCGCCGCGGGCGAGGGGAATGACTTTTCCCTTGGGCGTGAACGCGTACACCTCTTCCGGATAGAGGTCCACGCGAAGGGTGGAGAGGAACTCGGCGGGCTCCTGCATCTCCTGCACCCACTCGATCAATTGGCGCATCCAGACGATGCGCTGGTCGTCGCCGCCGGGCGCGGCCTTGCCGTCCTTGTATTTCCAGTGGGCGGCCACACCCTGTTCGGCGATGCGGTGCATTTCCTGGGTGCGGATCTGGACCTCGAAGGCCTGGCCGGTGTGGATTACGGTGGTGTGCAGGGACTGGTAGAGGTTGGGGCGGGGCATGGCGATGTAGTCCTTGAAGCGTCCGGGGACGGGCCGCCAGATCTGGTGGATGACGCCGAGGGCGGCGTAACAGTTGCGCACGGTATCGGTGATGACGCGGACGGCGAGGAGGTCGTAGATCTGGTCGAGGGGTCGCTGCTGGCTTTCGATCTTGTGGTGGAGGCTGTAGAGGCCCTTGACGCGGCCCTGGACTTCGGCGGGGATGCCGTTTTCCAGCATGGAGTCGCGAATCATCTGTTGGACTTCGGCCAGAAACTTTTCGTGGGTCTTGCTCTTGATGGCCACGCGCTTTTCGAGGTCGAGCGCGGCTTCCGGCTCGAGGAAGCGGAAGGCGCGATATTCGAGCTCGTGGCGGATGAGACCCATGCCGAGGCGGTGGGCGATGGGCGAGTAGATGTCGAG
>DASPSB010000160.1:0-19469 GCA_035624135.1 Candidatus Acidiferrales bacterium
TACGTCTCGGTCGGACAGGGCATCTAACGCCAGGGGAGGCCGCAATGACGGCCATGGACAACAATACATCCGAAAATCTGTCGCATTCCGAGACACCCACGGTAGTCGAATCTCCCGCTCCCCCGCCCGCCGAGGCCTCACCATCCATTTCCTCGGAGCCGCCTGTCGAGACTTCCGGCATCACGGAAGCTCCGGCTGAAGGCGCTACCGCCGAGGCCCCCGAAGCTCGGGGCAAAGAAGCTAAGCGTTCCCACGCACCCAAAGAGCCCTCGGAATCGGAAAGCATGGACGCGCTGCTCGAGCAATACGCCGCCGAGCACGAAGCGCCCGCCGAAGGCGACGTGCTGGAAGGCCGCATCGTCGCGGTCACTGACCTCGGTGTGGTCGTCGACCTTGGATCCAAATTCGAAGCGCTTATTCCCGCCCAGGAACTGACCGATATCAAGGGGGGCATGATCTTCGAGCTCGGGGCCTCCGTTCCGGTAATGCCGCTGCACGAGGAGAAGGAAGGCTACAAGCTCGTCTCTTTCCTCCGTGCCTTCCGCAAGCGTGCCTGGGAAGCCATCGAGAAGGCCCACCGCCATCACGAATCCATCACCGGCAAGATTACTGAGCGCATCCGCGGCGGCTTGGTGGTAGACGTCGGAGTACCGGCATTTCTCCCCGCCTCGCAGGTGGACCTGCGCCCTGTGCGCGAATTCGACGGCTGGGTCGGGCAGGACATTACCTGCCGCATTCTCAAAATGAATCGCAAGCGCGGCAACGTGGTTCTGAGCCGCCGCGTGCTCCTCGAGGAAGAACTGAAGGCCCAGCGCGACGCCGCTCTCGCTACCATCGAGGAAGGCTCTGTAGTCCGCGGCAAGGTCAAAAACATCACTGACTACGGAGTGTTCGTCGATCTGGGCGGCGTGGACGGCCTGCTCCACCTTACCGACATTTCCTGGGGCCGTGTCACGAATCCCGCGGAAGTCGTCAAGGTCGGCGACGAGATTGAAGCCAAGGTCCTAAAGTTCGACCGCGAGAAGATGCGCATTTCGCTCGGGCGCAAACAGCTCGTTCCCGATCCCTGGGCCAACGTTCCGGATCGCTTCAAAGCCGGCCAGCGCCTCATCGGCAAAGTCGTAGGCATCACCGACTACGGTGCCTTCGTCGAGCTCGAGCCCGGCGTGGAAGGTCTGGTCCACGTCAGTGAGATGACCTGGTCCAAGCGCGCCAAGCACCCTTCGAAAATCGTCGCATTGGGGGACGAGCTCGAAGTTGAAATCCTAAAGGTCGATCCCGAACAGCGCCGCATCTCGCTGGGGATGAAACAAACTCTGCCTGACCCGTGGCTCACGCTCCGGGACAAATATCCCCTCGGCACCATTGTTACCGGGCGCGTGCGCAGCATGACCGAGTTCGGCGCGTTTGTTGAGGTCGAAGAGGGCGTCGAGGGATTGGTGCATATCTCCGACATCCGTTGGACCGATAAGCCCAAGCATCCCAGCGAAGCCTTGCGCAAGGGTGAAACGGTCGAGGCTAAAGTCCTCAAGATCGACATGGAGAACCGCCGCCTCTCGCTCGGCATCAAGCAGGTCCACGACATCTGGGCCGACTGGGCCGCTGCCCACAGGATCGGCGAAGTCGTCAAGGGCAAGGTGCTGCGCATTACGAATTTCGGCGCCTTCGTCGAGCTCGCTCCCGGCATTGAGGGTCTCTGCCACATCAGCGAAATCGAAGAGCGCCGCAGCAAAAACGATCGCCAGCAGCCCCGAAAGGGCAATGACAAAGACGCTGCCGCTTCGAGCCCCCTCGCCGTTGGCAACGAATACGACTTTAAAGTCGTGAAGAAGGATCCCGAGCAGCGTCGAATCGGTCTCAGTTACCGCGGTGCTCTGCAGCAGGAGGAGCGCAAGGTGCTTCAGGAGTACCGTTCGTCCAAATCCTCGCGCACCGCGACGATCGGCGACATACTTCTTTCCAAGCAGGAAGCTTCAAAGTAGGCGTTTCCCGCGCAATGCGCCAGACTTTCTATTGACATCCGCGCGGGTGTGCTTAAGCGCAGAGTGGTGATTCGGCGCTTCTCCTCCGTGGTAAATTTGTACCCAAGCGCCAGACTGGAAAATTTCGCAAACTGGTGGTAGGGTTGGGCTTACCAAACGGCCAGGGGTCCTATCCGGCAGGGGCAACGCGCAACCGGGAGAGAGCAGGTATGAATCCGCCGACGATGACAAAAGCCGATCTCGTGGAAGAAGTAATCCGAGCCACGGAGTTGCCCCGCAAGGAATCGGAAACCATCGTCGAGACCATCTTCGAAAGCATCGTCCAAACCCTCAAGGACAACAAGAAGATCGAAATCCGCGGCTTCGGGAGCTTCCGCACTCGCCAGCGCCGCGGTCGCGTCGGGCGCAACCCTAAAACCGGCGAAAAAGTCGAAGTCCCCGCCAAGCGCATCCCTTTCTTCAAGCCTTCGAAAGAGCTGAAGGAATTCGTTAACGGCGAACACAGCGGCCAGCCCGCTCCCACACCTGCGCCTTCTTCAGCGCCCCGCTGACCGGACCCAGCGTGGACTACCTCTGGACACCGTGGCGCTACCGCTACGTGGCGGAAGCGGGCAAGGACGACGCCTGTATTTTCTGCGCCGCGCTCGCCGCAAACGACGATGCGGGCCGCAAGATCATCCACCGCGGGCGCCTGAATTTCGTCATCCTGAATCTCTATCCGTACACGACCGGCCACTCAATGGTCGTGCCATACAAGCACGTTCCCGATCTCGCCGCCTGCGACTGCGAGACGCTCGATGAACACATCGAGCTCGCCCAGCGTCTCCAAATCGCGCTCACGCGCCTCTACCACCCCGAAGGATTTAATCTCGGCATGAACATCGGCCGATGCGCCGGCGCCGGTGTCGCGGGGCACGTCCACATGCACGTTCTTCCCCGTTGGACGGGAGACTCCAGCTTCATGACCACCGTCGGCGAAACCCGCCTTTTCCCCGAGGACCTGGACACGACATACTCGAAGCTCCGCCGCGAATTTACAGAATCCCCCTGAGCAGTGAGGAAACGCCCGAAGGCTTGAGCCTGTCGGCCCTGCCTGCGCCCGTATTCGCGCAGGTTTCAGGGATTTCAGTTTACGGCCTGCTCCAGGCTCTGCCGATACATCCGCTCCTTCTCCCGGTCGCCCGACAGTTGCGCCGCTCGCAGCGCGCCCGCGAGCCCACCGCGCCGCCCAGGGGTCGCTGTGAGGCTGGATTCGAATTCAGTGAGGGCCTGCCGAGGATGGCCCTGCTTCAACAAGAGTTCCCCGAGTTGCTCCCTGGCCGGAACGATGGGCCCGGGAGTCACCGGAAGCTTCTCAATCGCGTCTTCCTCATCGGCCGCGCTGCGCAGCAATGCGGAAGCTTCGTCCGCTTTTCCCTCCGCTTGGGCCAGCCACGCGGAAGCCTCGAGCAATTGGATGTGCACCTGTCCGGCCCAGTACTTGTTTCCCGAGAGTTGCAGTTTGTCTTCGAGTGCTCGAAGCGTGTCGACTTCGGCCTTCGCGGCCTGCGGGTTGCCTCCACGCGCGTCGCCCAAGGCGCGCGCCCACGCGGCGATAGCCGCCACATGCGGCGGCGCCCCATCGCCGGCAATGCTTCTTGCAGACTCCGCCCACTCCTGTCGCTCGACCGCGTAGCGGACCGGCATCGCCGTGGCCGCGTATCCGACTTTGAAATCCTGAATTCGCAGCGCCGGCATGTCGCGCAGCTGCGCGATCACGGCTGCCGCCTCCATGGTGCGCCCGCTTTGCAGATAGGCGTACACCAGGTAGTCCATAGCGTGGAGCTCTTCGCCTATGTCGCCCTGCGCGTGTGCGGCGGCTCGCGCGGCCAGGTTCGACCGGATGGAATCGCTCCACATCCCCAGGCGCGTGAAAATGTGCGAGGGCATGTGCAGCGCATGCGGCGCAGAAGGCGCGAGGCTGGCGTACGCGCGCGCCGCGGCCAGTCCCCGAGGGGCCAGTTCCGCATTGTCGTAGGCGTGGATCAGGTAGTGAACGATTCCGGGGTGTTCGGGTTGCTGGAGGTAGAGCGCCTCAAGCAACTCCGCGGCCTTTTTCTGGTTCCGATGACTCTTGTCGTCGGGCGGGGCCGTGGCCAGCAGCGCCAGGGCGTAGAACACTTGGGCCTCGGAGTCTTCGTTGTGCCGCGATGCAAGAGCGCCCATGGCGTCGGCATAGTTCTGGATTCGCGTCGCCATGGGAACGGCATCAGCAGCCCAAAAAACGAGCGATAGCGCGGCGATATATTCGCTCTCCCGTGCGGAGGTTTCGCCGCTGGCCGGAATTGCCTCGAGTTCGGCGCGTCCCTTTTGGAGCCCGACGGAGCTCACCGCCGGCTCCCAGAGCTGATGGAAGTACGTCATGGCCCTTCCCCAACGGGCCATGGCGCACCGGGGGTCAGCCGTCTCCACCTCGCGAAACGCGTCGTCCGCTGCGGAATACGCAAACGAATGGAGCAGGGCGACCGCGCGGTCAAACCGTGCCTTCGACGCTGGCGCACACGTGGTGGCGAAGGAAACTACGCCGAGTTTTTCTGGAGCGGGGTGCTCGTGGGGCTCGTCCTGCGCGCGCGCGCCTGCCGCGAACGCCAACAGGATCAGGCCAGCGCACGCAATCGGCTTCATGCTTACGCCTCCTGGTTCGGTGACAGGTTGGCTCCGGGAACCTGGCGCGCCTCATCGCGCCCCGAGACTGGCGGATTGTAATGACACTTCCCGCTGGCCGGCAACAGGCATACGAGCTGCAGCTTCGAGCTGGCGTTATGTTGCGGTCCTTGGGGGTCTACGTGCGTTTCCGCCCCGCGGTTTTTTTTCGCGCCAGCCCACTATATACTTCGCAATTCAAAGAGAAGCGAACGATTCCCGGGAGATTTGGAGTGCATCTCGGACTCAGCGAAGAACAGAAGCTGCTCCAGAAGACGGTCCGTGAATTCGCCGAGACCGAGGTTAAGCCTCTTGCCCGCCACCTCGACGAAACCGGTGAATTTCCCCGCGAGACGTTTCGCAAAGCAGCCGAACTGGGCCTCACCGCCGTGGCCGTTCCGGAAGAAGAGGGCGGCGCCGGCTTCGACCACATCAGCTACGCCATCGTCATCGAAGAGATCTCCCGCGCGTGCGCCTCTACGGGGACAATTCTCTCGGTCCAGAATTCACTCGTCTGCGATCCTCTCCACCGCTTCGGCACTCCCGAGCAAAAAAAGAAATTCCTCGGGCCGCTCGCGCGCGGAGAAAAAATCGGTTGCTACGCGCTCACGGAGCCGCAGGCTGGCTCGAACGCCGCTGCGCTACGAACCGTCGCCGTCCGCAGGGGCGACCGGTACCTTATCAACGGCACCAAGGCCTGGATCACGAACGGCGGCCTTGCCGATGTGGTAATCGCCTATGTGAACACCGACCCGGCGAAAGGGGAGAAGGGAATCACCGCGTTGCTCGTCGAACGCGGCACTCCCGGCTTCAAAGTCGGCAAGGAGGAGAAGAAGCTCGGCATCCATGCGACCGCCTGCGTTGAACTTTCTTTCACCGACTGCGAAGTGCCCGCGGAGAATCGCGTGGGCAATGAAGGCGAAGGCTACAAGGTCGCGCTCTCCACGCTCGATGGCGGACGCATCGGCATCGCCAGCCAGGCCGTCGGCATCGCGCAGGGCGCCTTCGACGAGGCGTTGCGTTACGCCGGCGAACGCCAGGCCTTTGGAGGGCCCATCTCCCAGTTCCAGGCCATCCAGTTTATGCTCGCCGACATGTCCACGGAAATTGAAGCAGCGCGCCTGCTCGCCCGCCGCGCCGCCTGGAAGCAGGACAGTGGCGCGCGTTTCTCGATGGAAGCGGCAATGGCTAAACTTTTCGCCAGCGAGATGGCTACCCGCGTCACCCACAAAGCCATCCAGATTCATGGTGGCAACGGATACAGCCGCGAATATCCCGTCGAACGCATGTACCGGGACGCACGCATCACCGAAATCTACGAAGGCACGAGCGAAATTCAGCGGCTGGTCATCTCCGCCTGGGTGCTGAAGTCGGCTTAATCCCACGAGCGCTGAAGATCTCTTACAGGCGGGTCTGCTGCGGAAGCCCAGGCTCGACTTCCCAGACGCCCTCGAAATCAATGAACTACGAGCGCACCTCGACTCCCGGAAAGCGAGCAGCGACGGTGGCAGCCGCACGTCGCAGTTCCTGCTCATGATGCTCTGCTTCGGCGCGTGCGTCGCCTTTGAAGCCGCCGGCCAAGCCGCCGTACGCCCCGCAATCCGAGTGCAGCATTAGGATCACGCGCATTGTTCCATGAAGACGCATGGATTTGCGAATTTGCTCAGGAACGATTTCGCGTTCGGACTCCTGCTCCAGGGCGGCAGGGCATTTTGCACCTCTGGCGATCTTGATGGCGCCGGAAACGAAACGCCTGTGGGTTGGAGGAATTTCCGGAAGGCGCACTCGAAACGGCTGTCGAAGCACCATACGACTGCCGCGTCGCAACGATAGCTCTCGGGAGAAACAGCGAAATGGAATACCTTTTCATCTTCGCTCAGTTTCACAGCCGGGTTTCTTTGGACCGCTTGCGAAGTCTCGACGCTGGCCTGTTTTCCGTGCCTTGCGCGATTCTCTGTTCCTAAACGGCTGCGTCCGGCTCTGGAAGTGTATCCTTATTCGATGTTTGAGCTGGACAGGGTCCAGGAATTCGACCCCTCGGGCGATGAGGAGTTCTTCGGGGCGCTGCCGTCGCGCCCTGCCGTTTTTCTTGTGGAAATGCGCGATCCATACGCACGGCCGTATCTGGCGCGCACAGCGGACTTGCAGCGGCGGTTGCGAACGCTGCTGGCGGCGGAACAGCAGCCATCCCGACGCCTGAATCTGCGCGAAATTGCCGCCCGCGTTCACTACCGCGTGGTCGGCTCAGCCTTCGAGCAATCGCTCGTTCTTTACCATCACGCTGTGCGCATCCATGCCGGTCGTCATCGCTCCTGGATGCGTCTTCGCCCGCCCGTCGTCGTCAAGCTCAAGCTGCGCAGCGCGTACCCGCGCGCCTATGTCACCCGCCGGATTCTGGAGGACGGCGGATTGTATATCGGCCCATTCGCTACGCGCCGTTCGGCCGATGCATTCCTTTCGCAGTCCCTCAACTTCTTCAAAATCCGCCGCTGCCAGATCCGCATCCGGCGCGACCCGATGTTTCCCGGCTGCCTGTATTCGGAAATGAAAATGTGCCTGGCGCCCTGTTTTGCCGGGTGCAGCGACGAGGAATACGCCGGGGAAGTCGTCCGCGTCGAATCCTTCCTGGCCTCGAGCGGAGGCTCGCTGGTCGGAGAATTCGAGGTGAGCCGCGATGCCGCGTCGGCCGCACTCGATTTCGAGCGCAGTGCGGCCATTCACAAGAAAATCGAGAAAATCACCGCCACGCTGCGGCTGTTGCCTGAGCTCGCCCGCCGCGTCTCGGAGCTCGACGCCGTCGTGCTTCAGCGCTCCACCGCGGAGCAAACCATCGCGGCCTTCGCGGTCCGCGGCGGCTTCCTTTCGCCGCCCTTTCTGCTCGAATTCGGCTCGCTCGCCGCCGAGCCGCGCTCGGTCGAAACTATCTTCCGCGAGCATCTCGAATCCGAACCGCCCGCCGAGCTTCCCGGGGGCGCGCCCTCTCTTGGACTCATGGCCGACCATCTTTCGCTGCTTGCGCGCTGGTATTACTCCAAGCCGCGCGCGGGCGAAATCTTCTATGCCCAGCCTGCGCGCGGCGGCGCTCTCAGCTCACCTGCGGTCTGGCCCTATCGCCGCATGGTCCGCGCCTGCTCCCGCCTTCTCGCACAGGCCTGATTGCCGGACCTTCCGCGTGCCTCTGCTATACTTCCGCTTCTTTTCAGGAGAGCTGTGCCCAGCCTCGCCACGCCCGACGCCACTTGCGCGTACGCTGCTCGCTTCGAAGGCAAATCCTCCCCAGGCCATTTCCGCAGCGCCCGCGGTCTAACGCTCTCCTCCATCGGCATCGGCACTTATCTCGGAAATCCCGATGCCGCAACCGACCGCGGATACACCGAAGCCATCGTCGAAGCAGTTTTCGGCGGCATCAATGTTCTGGACACAGCCATCAACTACCGTTTTCAGCGCAGCGAACGCTCTCTGGGCGCCGCTATCGCCGATCTCGCTGCGCGCGGCGTGCCCCGCGAAGCGCTCCTCGTGTGCACGAAGGGCGGCTATCTTTCCCCCGACGGCGAAATGCCCGCGAACGCGCGCGACTATTTCACCAGGGAGTATTTCTCGAAAGGCATCCTTCGCTCCGGGGACGTCGCCGCCGGCTGCCACGCCATGACGCCCCGCTATCTGGAAGACCAACTCGGCCGCAGTCTCCGTAATCTTGGGCTCTCCGCCGTGGACGTCTACTACCTTCACAATCCAGAGACGCAGCTCGAAGAGGTCTCCCCCGACGAATTCCGCATTCGTCTCCGTGCAGCCTTCGAATATCTGGAATCAGCAGCATCGGCTGGAAAAATCGGGAGCTACGGCATGGCTACGTGGAACGGCTTTCGCCAACCTGCGGGCTCTCCCGTGCTGCATTCACTGGCGGAGATCGTTGCCGTTGCTCGTGAGGTTGCGGGAGAAGTGCATCACTTCGCTTTCGTTCAACTTCCCGTGAATCTGATGATGCCGGAGGCTGTCGTGCTTCCTAACCAACGCGTCGCTGGGCGCGAAGTCCCTCTGCTCGCCGCCGCGCTCGAGCTAGGCATCACCATCATTGCCAGCGCACCGACGCTCCAGGGACGGCTGGCCCGCGGCCTGCCGTCGTCGATCGCACAAACAGTCGGCCTTTCCACCGATTTCGAACGCGCGATCCAGTTCGCCCGCTCCGCCCCCGGCCTGACCACAGCGCTGGTTGGCATGAGCCGCCCCGAGCACGCCCGCGCGAATCTCCGCCTGGTGAGTGAGTCCCCGCTCCCTCCCGAAAGATTCTGGTCTCTCTTCCGCGACGAATGAAGTGCGTAGCGCAGGGGCTCGCCCGCCGTGGCGAGCCTGCTCGCTGCGCGAACGGAACCCTGGGGGCTCTTTGTTTCTCGTTCTCCTATGCCCTCGTACTTTCGTGCTAACTCTCTTCCTTTCCCTCTGCCCCGAAATCCTCCATCCACTCCCGAATCGCCGTATCCAGTTGCTCCAGTTTTCCGAAAAGAAAGTGATCTGCGCGCTCGACAAACACCAGCCGCTTTGGCTCCTCGAGCGAATTCACCAACTCCTCCACGCAGTCCCGCGCCGCAAACTCATCCTCCGTCCCCACGACGAACAACTTCGGTTTCGTCGAGCCGCGGAGAAACGAAAAATCCAGGCCATTCACCGGAATCCCAATCCCGATCAGCCTTGCCACCCGTGCATCCTCGATGCCCACGCGCAGCCCCACAGAGGCTCCAAAACTGAATCCCGCCAGCACCACAGGCGCGCCCGGAAACTCCGTCCCCAGAAAATCAATGGCGCACCGTACATCCCCTCGCTCTCCATTGCCGTCATCGTGCATTCCCTCGCTCAGTCCAGTGCCGCGAAAATTGAATCGCAGCACCGGCAGCCCCAGCGTGTGAAGGCTCTTCGCCGCCTGGAACACCACTTTGTTATGCATCGTCCCGCCGTACAGGGGATGGGGATGGCACACGAGCGCCGTCATCGCCGGCCGCGCTGCCGCGGTCGTCCACAGCAGCGCTTCCAGCCGCCCCGCCGGGCCGTTCAAAAAAAGGCTGCGATGAAGAACTCTATTCGTTTCGTTCATGGATCGCCGCGAGCGGCGAAAGCAGTTGGCAGGCTCAGTCTGCAGGTACACGAACGCCGGTCGTGCGGCTGTACTGCACCGCAACGCACAATGTGGATCCCCGCTCGATAATTCGCACGACGCGGCTGTCAATCTCTTCCGGCGTCTCGGTCTCTTTGAAGGGCACGGCCACCCACACGCGCTGGCCCACCGTGTAGGAGCGCGTCGCGCGGAATAGCGCCCCGGTCCGTGAGACATCCACCGTTTCCGTCACTTCGCTTCCGTTCTCGCCCCGCACCCGGATCGGAAGGTTCAGCCTCGAGCGGTCCTTCGCGCGCCGCTCCGTCGGCAACTGCATCACGCTGCGTTCGCGAACGTTTACGGGCGTCGGATCCGACCGAGCGCTGTGGAACCGCACCGCAACTTCTGCCGTCCCGTCCGCCGCATTGTCGATCCTCACGACGGTTGCGGGAAACTCCACGTCTCCACCCATCGATTTTGGGTCGTACGGAACGATCACCCACACGGTGCTGTGCATTTCGTAAGGCTGCCGAGTCCGGAACAGCACCCCGTTTCGCGACACGTCCAGCGTCGTGGTTACTTCCATGGATTCCCGCGGTGGTCCGATCTGGCGCACTCGGATGGCCAGTTCCGTTCGCACCCGCGGCCTCTCGCGGCCTTCGCTCCCGGGCATAGAAGGCAAAGTAGCCGCCACGCGACTACAAGTCAAGCCGGTCCAACACTTCCACTACGGTGATGCAAACCGTTCCTCGCCCCATTGCACCTCGGGCGGATTCGGTGATAGGGTGAGACAATATTTCTTGGTGGATCTATGAGGGCCGTCGTATGAACGACATGGAACGCCGCATGTCCCGACGTTTCAACATGAACCTTCCGCTCATGATCCGTTTTCAAAACGGAACTCTCAAGGTCGAGCAGGAGGCCCACACGCGGGACGTCAGTTTTCGCGGCCTCTATTTCGTGATCGATAGCGCCTTTCAAGCCGGCATGCCTGTCGAATTCGTGCTCACGCTGCCGAAGGAAGTCACCATGGCAGGCGATGTTCACATCCGATGTTATGGAACCGTCGTGCGCGTGGAGGATTACGACAACCGGCGCGGCGTCGCCGCCCGGATTGACCGTTACGAGTTTGTATCCGCGCAGGCCTGAACGTCTTTAGCCCGCCGTCGCATGCCCGTTTCGCCGGAGGCTCCCATGGGAAAGTACGACATTGGCAACGCGCTTGAAGAGCTCAACGAAGAGGCTGTCCTGCCGCATCCCGTCCGCCTGCGCGACATGATCCTCCGCACCGAGCTCGATCCCCAGGCTGCCCTCGAAATCAATCGTGAATTCCAGAGCTACCTCACGCAGTTCGGCCAGGTGCAAAAAACGGGCCGTGCCATTCTGGAAGCCCTCGCCGCCCACCGCCCCAAACAATCTTGAGCACTGCGGTGCAGCCTCTGAAGATCTGGGATCTGGCCGCGCGCGGCGGGGCGGACAACTCTTATCCCGAGCCCGCCGAAGTTCGCTGGGCCTGAGGCCTGCTCTTTCCTCTTTGCCAGCGCCAGTATTCGCTGCCAAATTGTCAGCCATTCGCTTACCGCGCCCTGCGACATTTCCCTTCGTCATCTGCGATAATGTCGGTTTCCGTGTCCTATGTCGCGCGAAACCCTGCTCATTGACGCTGACGATACGCTTTGGGAGAACCAAGTCCACTTCGAGCGTGTCATTGAATGCTTCCTCGTCATCATCGAACGGCTTGGCTTTCCCCACCCCTATGCGCGTCGCATCCTGAACGAGACCGAGCGCCGCAACATCCGCCAGTTCGGTTTCGGCGTCCGGAGTTTTCATACCGCTCTCGAAGAAACCTACATGAAGCTCGCCGGCAATATGGCCCGCCGCGAGGTCGTGAAACAAATTGGCGAGCTCGTCGCCGAATTGACTTCGAGCCCACCCATGCTTCTCGACGGCGTCGCGGACACGCTCGCATACTTGGCCCATCGCCATCGCCTCATCCTTTGCACCAAGGGCGAGCCGGCCGAGCAAGCCGGCAAACTCGAGCGTTCCGGCCTCCAAATTCATTTCCAAGCCATTGAGATTGTCGCCGACAAGGACTCGCACACCTATCGCGGCCTGGTGAGAACTCACCGCATCGTCAAATCGCACGGATGGATGATCGGCAATAGCCCGCGGAGTGACATCAACCCCGCGCTCGCCGCCGGCCTGAACGCCGTCTTCATCCCTCACGCCAAGACCTGGCATTTTGAGCATGACGAACTTTCCAGCGGCCCGGGCAAATTGCTGGTCCTGCCCGCGTTTCGCTCCTTGCGTGAATATTTCTGAAGGACCTCCATGGCTACCCACACAGACTTTCGGTCCGAATTCTTCGACTTCGAAGACGCCACATATCTGGCCGCTGCCGCCCATACCCCGTTGCCTCGGGCCGCCTTCAAAGCCCTCGAAGCTGCTCTCGAGCTCAAGCGCCGCCCGTACCTCATCGAGGAACCGCTCTACATCGAATATCCTGCGCGCGTCCGTGGCCTTCTCGCCCAGCTTCTCGGCACCGTACCCGAAGAGATTGGCATCACCACTGGTGCCTCCACGGGTCTTGTTGGCATTGCCTCAGCCATCAACTGGCAGCCTGGCGACGAGATTCTTATTTCCCGCGGTGAATTTCCGGTGCAACTCTGCACCTGGCAGCCACTGGCCGTCGCGCGGGGCGTTGTCCTGCGCTTCGTCAAGACCCGCGGCCGTTTCCCCCGCGCCCAGGATTATCTGGACGCGCTCACCCCGCGCACACGCTTGATCAGCGCCAGCCTCGTTCGTTTCGACGACGGCTCGCTGCTCGATGCCCCCGTGCTCGCCGCCGGTCTCGCCAGCTCCCCTTGCCGCCTGCTGCTCGACCTGAGCCAAATCTGCGGCGCTGCTCCTTTGGATATCCGCGCCCTCGGCGCCGATTTTGCCGTCTGCGCCGGCTACAAATGGCTCCTCGGTCCGTACGGCACCGGTTTTGTCTGGGCTCGCCGCGAGCACACCGAAGCGATGCCGCCTGCACCGTTTTATTGGATGGCGGCGTGTTCCGAGAGGGGCTTTCACGATCTCGATTTTGATCCCGACCCCGCCGGCAATTTTTCCTGGCGCTCACCTTCCGGTGCCGCACGATGGGACGCTGCGGAGACCGCAAGCTTCTTTCACCTTGCGGCCTTCGCCGCCTCGCTCGAATTCGTACTGCGCGCCGGACCCGGCACCGTGCTCGAGCACAACCGCACTTTGCTCGGCGCCCTCGTCGATCGCCTCCCCGCCGACCGCTGCGTTCTGGCCAGCCCCCAGGACCCCGCCCAGCGCGGCCCCTACCTTTGCATCTCCGCGCGCTCTCCCGAGGCCACGGCCCAGCTATACAACCGCCTTCGCGAACAGAAGATTTACGTCAGCCTGCGCAACAACGCCCTTCGTGTCGCTCCCTATCTTTACAATACCGCCGAAGACATCGAGCGCCTTATCCGCGCCATCACCATATGAGCGCGATCTGCATCAATGGGGCAGGAACCCCTCGCCGTCCCCACGATCGAGAGGGGATTGCCAGTCGCCACACACAGGAGGATCGGGGCACGTGAATCAAGACACTTCTTCTTCCCCCTGGCCCCGTGTGGCCGTCATAGGTGCCGGCGCTGTGGGCTGTTATTTCGGCGGCAAACTCGTGCGCGCAGGCTGTCCCGTGACTTTTATCGGCCGCCCTGGCCCGCAGTCCAGCGTTCTTGTTCTCTCTCGCGATGGTCTCTACTTCGAAGGCCTGGAATTTCAGGAGAAGCTGCGCGTCGAAGCCACGGCAGACGCTTCCGCCGTCTTCTCGGCTGAAGTGGTCCTCATCTGCGTCAAGACTCTCGACACCGCCTCCGCCGCGGCCTCACTCGCCCCGTATCTCCGCCCGGACGTCATCATCGTCAGCTTGCAGAATGGCGTCGAAAACACGGAGGTCATTCGCCAGGGACTTCGCGATGCCGGCCGCTCCTCGCTTCCCATCGTGCTTCCGGCCGTCGTATACGTTGCCGCCGCCAAGCCCGCCCCCGGTCATCTGAAACACAGCGGCCGCGGCGACCTGGTGATCGGCCCGGGCGCGGATGCTTCGCTCACACCTGCAATCGATCGCATCGCGCAGCTCTTTGTCCGCGCCGGCGTCCCTTGCCGCATCAGCGACAATATTGACGGCGAGCTCTGGGTCAAGCTCGTGTGGAATTGCGCCGGCAACGCGGTCACCGCCCTCGGTCGCGCGAGCTACGGACTCGCCGGGAGCCTCGAGCCCGTCCGCCAGGTTATGGCCGCCGCAGCGCACGAAGTCAGCGCCGTGGCTCGCGTCTCCGGCATCCGCCTGCCCGACACGGACCTCATTGCCATGGGCGTGAAACTCGCTGCAGCTCTCGGCCCCGCCACTTCTTCCACGGCGCAGGACATCGAGCGCGGTCGCCCCACCGAAATCGACTCGCTCAACGGCTTCATCGCTCGCCGCGGCGCTGAACTCGGCGTTGCCACGCCCGTTAACCAGACCCTCTGGGCCCTCGTGAAACTCCGCGAAGCCGCCAACCAACAGAAGTAGCGTCGCACGGGGAACCTCCACCGCATCCTGTCGTCACTTCCTTTTTGTTTGTGCGTGATTATTATTCGAGCGCTATTTCAGTACTCCGGTGCTGCCGCCCGGAAGGGTATTCTGACAATCGTTGCGAGCTCAACTGTGCGCCCATCCCGTTGCGCCGCCCGGAATTTCCACCGGGCCAGCGCGTCCATGGCGTTCTGGTCGAGTTGCGGATCGAGGCTTCTTACCACTTCAATGCTGTCCACCGAGCCGTCCCGGCGAATAATCGCATAGAGCACCACGTCTCCTTGCACGTGCGCGCTGACGAGGGCCGGCGGGTACTTCGGGTCCACTTTGCGCATCGGTTCCGGCCCTGCGATCCCAGGCAAATCCATCGTCCCGGGAATTTCTTTTCCGTTCTCATCCAGTTCCACAAATTTCAGCGTCCACGTTCCCGTGACGCTTGCCAGGTTGGGCATGCTCACGTGCAATGTGTAAATCCGTCCAGGGTCCAGCAGATCCTCGGGATTCACGATTGACTTGATGCGTTCCCGGATCGGAGGCGCCTTGGTCCGCGTCGCGTCGTCCGGACTCGCGGTAATTCCCGGTTGCCGGGCCACATCCGTTCTTCCAGGTTGAGCGCCGAGCCCAAGTCCGTTGCCTCCCATTCCCATCGGCCCGGCAATGTTGGCAATGGGCGCGCGCCTCCCTCCACTGATGGATATCCCGGGAATCTCTCCGCCACGGGTGCTGCTCGGCCGCTTGCTGGCAGGCGCCACCCCCCCCGCGCTCGGGGCGTTCGCCGTGGTTCCCGCCGCTTTCGTTTCCGGCGCGATTGCGAATTGTGCGGTCAGGTTTCCCATCGGCACTTCCAGCACGGGGGCCGGCGGTGCGGGAGTTTCTGAAAGAGCGATCAGCTTCTGTCCTGCCAAATCTTCGGCGGGGACCGTTCGGATATCCGGCGCGGCTTCGTCCGATCTCTTTTCCGCTGCGAAACTTGCCCGCGCGCTCGTCTTCACCTCCAGCGCGGGCTTCGCCAGATCCGGGTGCTCGGAAGTAAAGGTCATCTCTGGCAAGGATGCATGCAGTTCCGGAGCGTCGATCTTCGGCTGCGGCCGCGCCACCTTTTGTCGCATGCGCGCTCGTTCGTTCACGCGCAGGTGACGCCGTGGAGGAGCCGGTTTCGGCAGGTTCGGCCACTCGACAATCTCCGGCAGCGGCGGAAGAATTTTCGGTGGGTCCGGCGAGGCCGTTGGTTCAATCAGGGTTTGCCTCGGGTGCGTTGCCACCTGGGGCTTCGAAATGATCGTCTGCTTCGTGTGGAAAGTGGTCGTGGCCGGCGCAGCCTTCCGGTTCTCTTTGCGCAGGGCCGGAATGTAAGGCAGGAGAACCTTTGAAGAACCCATCCAGGCCACTTCGGCCTGCTGTGGCGGAGCCTCGCTTCCAGTATGCGAGAGAAACCTCCACCGCAGCGGGAACATCACCACAAGGACGTGCAGCAGGGCGGAAAGAAATATCAATTGCCAATTTGCTCGGCTCCGTATCCAGGCGTCTGGGAAGTACGGGCTCACTGGCCATCCGCGCGGCGGCGCTGGCCCCCGCATCAGCACCAGCACGCTGCTCCATAAACCGTCGCGTGGCCATTCCCAGGCCGAGCCGAGCAAATGTTCAGCCTGCCCGGCACCTTCTCGCCGTTTGGTCGCCGATGGCGCTTGCCTGCGTTCAGCAGAGGCGCTCATGGGGCGTCATTATAACCGGACTCCCCGGGCTGCGCTTGCCTCCCCTCAGCTCGGAGTGCCTCCGGTTAACTTGATACACGCTGGCAAAACTGCGACGATGGCCTTGCTAGGGAGGTTGATATGCCCCGAGCATTCAAAATCACACTTATCGTTATTGCCGCGATCGTGGTCATCGGTCTCATCGTTCCGTTCTTCATCGATGTGGACCGGTACCGCCCGCAGATCATCGCCCAAATCGAGAGCACTACCGGAAGGAAGGTGGAAATCGGGCACATCGGCGCGCGGCTAATCCCCACCCCTGGCTTTACTGTGGAGAAAGTCACGGTCGGCCCGCCGGCCGGTTTTGCGCCCGTTAATCTGCTCACTGTCGATAGCGTTAAAGGTTCCGTCTCTCTGCTGCCCTATTTGTTGCACGGGACCGTCGAAGTCAACTCGATTGAGATTGTCAATCCTCATATCACTCTGGCCACCGACGAACACGGCCACACCAACTACGAGTTTCCCTCTTCAGAAAGCGCGAAAAAGGCTCCCGCCCCCTCCTCTGCACCCCCGCAAGTTGCCGTCGATTCCGTCTCCCTTCGCGATGCCGAACTAATCATGGTCGACGTCCGCGGCCGCAATCCCCAGCCTGCTTCCGTCAAGGTCACAGGATTCTCCGCCGAGTTCAGCAACATCGATCTCTCGCCCAAGGGCATGGCCCGCTGGAAGGGCGAAATCCCGCTCTCCGGCCTGAAGGCGGAGGTCACCGGCATGCCCACGGTCAGCTTTCGCTCCGGCAAAGTGAAGATCGACAGCGGCGACATTTCCGGCGACTGCGAAATCGAACTCCCCAAGGTCGCCACCGTGAAAGGAAGTTTTTCCGTCATCGATTTCCCCAAGATGCTGGAAAATCCTTCCGCCAACCGCGGCCAGGTCCTGGGAAGCGGCAAGTTCACCTCCGACAAGATTCACTACGCTCCCTATGAACTCACCAATTTGACCATGGATCTGAAAGCCTACGCCGATCACATCGAGGCGCCCATCAGCGTGTCTCTCTATGGCGGCACATTCAGCGTTAACCCTCGTCTCGACACTGCCCCGTCTGCGTCCGGAGCGCGTCACTTCACTGCTGGGGTCCAACTCTCGCAGCTCGATCTGGAAAAGCTGGCTGACGCCGACCCCGGCACCAAGGGCAAACTCACTGGCCATGCCGAGGCCAAGCTCCAACTGGCCGGCGCTCTTGGCGGCGACCTGATGGGATCGCTCACTGGCCAGGGCAATTTCGCGCTCCATGACGGCAAAGTCTCCGGCATCGAAGCCGCCAAATCCATGGCGACGCTTACCAAACTGGCCCCTGGTCTTTCCTCCGCTGGCAATTTGCTGGAGGCGACGTACTCGTCCGTTGAAGGTGATCTCAACATCCATGGCGGGCGGATTTACACGACCAAGACGGAAGCGCTCACCAACCGCGGCAAGGGCGATATTCACGGCAGCGTCGGTTTCGATCAAACGCTCGATCTCTCTGGAACGTGGACGCTCGCCGGCGGCGAAAGCTCAGGTGGCGGCGGAAATCAATCCGCCAATCCAGTTAAGGCGGTCGGCGGCCTCTTCGGCAAAGTTGCTAAACACACTGTCGGTGAACTCCCCATCCCCTTCACGGTCAAAGGCACTGTGAAAAGCCCCAAGGTCTTTCCCGGCGGCGGGTGATCTCGTCCGGCATCGCGAAGCCCATTGACTTCGAAAGGCCGTGTTTCGGTCCGTCCCCTTTTGTCACCGGTGTCCTGAACGGAGTTGCTGGGAGAAGCGGTTCGGGACTTCGTCCTATGAGGTCTTGAAGAACTCCAGTGCCGCGTCTCCCTGCGTCACCGTCCGTGTACGCACCAGCCGCCCGCACTCCGCCTCCATACGCATCTTGCCCGCCCGTTCGAAGATGAGCAGCGTCTCTGGCCCCACAAGCGCTGATCCTTCCAGAGCCTCCAGAACTCTTGTGTATTCCTCTGCCTCCGCATAGGGCGGATCAAAAAACATGATGTCGGCAGCCGCGCCCCTCTTCGCCAGCTCCGCGAGGCCGCGCACTAGGTCCCCCGCCATCACTTCGACTCCCTCGTGGATTCCCAGACTCTCCAGATTTTTCCGTAGCAGCGCCGCCGTCGGCCGGTGCTTTTCCAAAAACACCACCCGTCGCGCCCCGCGGCTCGCCGCTTCTATCCCCACTGCGCCGGTGCCCGCGTACCCGTCCACAAAAAAACTTCCCGCCACCCGGTCCTGCAAAATATCGAACAGCGTTTCTCGCAGACGGTCGCTCGTCGGACGAAGCTCCATCCCTCGCCCGCTCGCGATTCTCCGGCTGCCGTATTTCCCCGCGATCACGCGCATGCCATTTATCCCACCGCCGCCAATTGATACCGCCGCTTCCACTCCGGTCCCAGATAGTTCACCAGACGCTCGAGTTCCGCCGACGGCCCGTTTTCCACAAGCAGCAGCGCTTCGCGCCGAGCCGCTTCCAGTAATTCGAAGTCGCGCAATGGATTCGCCACGCGGAATCCCATCTCGCCGTGCTGCCGGGTTCCAAACAGTTCGCCGGGCCCCCGCAGCCGCATGTCCACTTCAGCGATCTCGAACCCGTCGTTCGTCCGCACCATCGTCGTCAGCCGCTCGTTCGCCTCATCGCTTTGTTTTTTCGCGGCCACCAGCACGCAGAACGACCGTTCACGCCCGCGTCCCACCCGCCCGCGAAGCTGGTGCAATTGCGCCAGCCCAAACCGGTCCGCATGTTCGATCACCATCATCGTCGCGTTCGGCACGTCCACGCCCACCTCGATCACCGTCGTCGATACCAGGATCGAAGTCGCTCCGCGCCGAAAGCTTTCGATCACCGCCTCCTTTTCCTCGCTTCTCATCCGTCCGTGGAGCAGGCCCACGCGCAGCTCGCTGAACACTTTCTTCGACAGCCGCTCGTATTCCGCCACCGCCGCCTTCAGTTCCGCCCTCGATTCTTCAATCACCGGATAGACCACGTACACCTGCCGCCCTTTCTTCACCTCGCCGCGCGCGAACTCCCACACTCCCGGCAGGTTTTCTTCCGACGTTACGCGCGTTTCCACCGCTCTTCGTCCCGGCGGCAGCTCGTCGATCACTGACTGGTCCAGGTCGCCATACAACGTCAGGCAGAGCGTCCGCGGGATCGGTGTTGCCGTCATCACCAGCACATCCGGCTGCGTTCCTTTCTCAATCAACCGTTTCCGTTGCAGCACGCCAAAGCGGTGCTGTTCGTCCACGATCACCAGCCCCAGGTCTTTGAACTGCGCCGCCTCCTCGATCAGCGCGTGCGTCCCCACCACGAACCGCGTCACCCCTCCCTTCATCGCTTCGAGCACTTCGCGTTTCTCAGCGGGCTTCATTCCGCTGATCAGCAGATCCACCCGATAGCCCGCTCGCCCGAGCAGGCGTCGAGC
>DASPSB010000161.1:0-3296 GCA_035624135.1 Candidatus Acidiferrales bacterium
CCGCAAACGCACCGCGACGAGGAAGCGCCCAGCGGCGCGGACCTGACGGCTCCGGCAGTCGCCGCGCGCGAGGATCCGCTCGGACCGCCGCTCGGTGAACCGGGGATTGGCGGCCGGTTCGTGCGGGACCTGCGCGAGGCCGCAGGTTATCTGCGCGGCCAGCCGCGCGTGCTGGCTCTGGGCATCACCTACGCGTGCATGATGGCCGGAGTGATCAGCTCGAACGTGCTGGTGGTGACGCTGACGCAGCAGGTGCTGCATTCCGATGCGCGCGGGTTCGGATTTATGGAGGCGGGCTGGGCGTTTGGCGCGGTGAGCGGCGGACTGACTGCCGGCGTATTCGCCGGCTGGCTCTCCGCTCCGCTGTTGCTGATTGGAGCGCTGGCCGTCCTTGCCGCCGGCCATCCTCTATTTCCCTACGCCGGCTCCATCGTCCTGGCCGTAGCCATGAACGCATTATTCGGCCTCTGCCGCGCGTTCGGTGGCGTGCTGGCGCAGACCGGAATCATGGAATTGGTTCCGCGTCGGCTGATGGGTCGAACGCAATCCACCTTTTCTATGCTCGCAAACGTGCTGCAGGTGCTGATGAGCCTCACGCTCGGCTATTTCGCGCAGCATCTGAGCCTGGCCCTGGCCTTTTTCGTTCTGGGATTGCTCTACGGGTGCGCAGTGCTGGCCGCCATCCGCGCGCGAGAACTGCAACCCGTTAGCGCTCTGAAACCGGAGCGCGCCCCTGCCTAACTCCCCTTCCCGACGGCGGGTTGCTCCGTTTACCCGCGCGGGGGATTCCGCCATAATCGCGGGACCGCGCGGAGGCGGCCCGGATGGGTGCGTTGTTTCCCGGCCTGAAGGCTCTGCTGAATTACCATCCGTTGTTCGTACATTTTCCCATCGCGCTGTGGTCCGCCGCGCTGGTGTTCGAGCTCGCCGCGCGCACCGCCAAGCAGGACGGGCTGCACCGCGCCGCGTGCGCCGTCCTCGCACTCGGAGCGCTGGCGGCCGTGCCCACGGTATTCACCGGCTGGTCCGCGCAGGCGGCCGTGCCGGAGAGCAGAGATGCTCGGGACGTGATGGAGATCCACGAGAACCTGATGATCATGGCCAGCATTCTCTCCGGCGTTCTGGCTGCCGTAGGTCTGTTCGTTCTGCCGCGAAAACCGACGGCGATGCTGCGCGCCGCGTTCCTGGCCGGGCTGTTTGTGCTGGTCGTTTTGCTGGCTTTGGGCGCGGACCGCGGAGCGCTGCTCGTCTATCATTACGGCACCGGGGTTGACTGGTCAACAGCTCAGAGGCAGAAATGAGATTTTCGGAAAAGGAATTTCCTTTTTTTCTTTCCTCCCAAGGTGTAGCTTTCCGCCAAGTGTTGGGCCCTAGGTCGGACTTTGAGGGGTGGCTCGTCAGTGGTCGGTCCCTACGGCTGGGTGTGTTAGCCCGGCCAGTGGGCTAAGAGCGCCCGTCGGCCCGTCACTTGCGACCCCGAGATGGGTTCTCGGAAGCTCCTTCCTTTGCTCGTGAAAAATTGAGGAGGTCAACATGGGCCTTAAGCCCTTTTGGCGAGGAATACTCGCGTGCGTTCTGTGTGTGGCGCTTGCCAAGCCCGCGAGCGCTCAAACAGGGAGCGGAAAAATCGTGAGCAATTCGACGATTGCGGGCGGGATTGCGGGGGCCGTGGCGGGAGTGGTGGTTTTGGTCTTCGTTGTCTATGAGGTGTCGAAGAAGAAGGCCGTCACAGGATGCGTAGCGGCCGGCGAGCACGGTTTGACCGTCACGGACGAGGCAGACAACCAATCCTACTCCCTTTCCGGCAACACTTCTGACGTCAAAGCCGGCGAGCGTATGAAGTTGCGCGGCCACAAGATTTCCAAGAAGGATGCCGGCACAAAGACTACTTCTTGGGAAGTCCAAAAGGTGGACCGCGACTTCGGAGCCTGCCACCCGTAAGCGGCGCCAAGTAGCGGGACAGAGTCCGCCACGATTGGCGGGGTTTGGCCCGTCAAAACTTGTTCCCTGCTTATCCGCCAATCATCCCGCTTGGATGCGGACATAGGAAACGCTATTCTCGAACGGGCCGTCGCAATTCTCATTCGCGGCCTCAGAGAGTTTCATGGACCCCTCGAACTATTCCCGGCGGAGTTTTCTGGAGCATTCGCTGGCAGGTGCGGGAGCGGCGTGGCTCGCGGCAGCGTGGCCCGAGGTGCTGGCGGCGAAGCAGCACGCGCAGCACACGATGCGCGCCATGGCTGCGGGCGCGTCGGCAAACCTCGAGTTCCTGACGCCTTCGCAGGCGGCCGACGTCGAAGCCATCGCCGCGCTCATCATTCCTACCACGGACACGCCCGGCGCCCGCGAGGCGGGTGTGATTTACTTCATCGATCGCTTGCTGCGCACCTCGCGCCCTGACGAGCAGACCCAGTTCGCCGGCACCCTGGACGCACTGGACGGAAAGCGCAAGGAAATGTTTCCCGCGTCCTCGGGCTTCGCTTCGCTCGCTTCGGCGCAGCAGACTGAATTTCTCAAGGCGATTGAGAAAACCACGGAGTTTGCCGCGCTTCGCTTTCTCACCGTGTGCGGCTTCCTGGGCAATCCGGAGGATGGCGGGAACCGCGACACGGTGGGCTGGAAACTGATCGGTTTCGACCACGCGCCAACGCACACGCCTCCGTTCGGCTACTACGATGCTGAATACCTGGCGGAAAAGGCTGCGGCTCGCAAGGGCGTGAAGCCGTGACCGGATTCACGCCGCAGGGCATGCGCACATTTGGTCCCAACGACGAGGTGGATTTCGCCATCGTCGGCTCGGGCGCCGCGGGCGGAGTGCTGGCCCGCGAGCTTTCCGTTGCCGGCTTTCGCGTGGTGGTGCTGGAGCAAGGACCGCATCTTCATGAAGAGGACTTCCAGCACAACGAATACAGGACGATCTTCCAAAGCGCGCTCATGAACAATTGGACGCTGCAACCGACCACGTTCCGGGCGAGCGAACAGGAAAAAGCCAGGGCGCAGCCCGCTCTGGTCTACGGGCGCGTGGTGGGCGGCGGCACGGTGCACTTCACCGCCAATTACTGGCGTTTCCACGAAATTGATTTTATCGAGCGCTCGAAGCGGGGCGCCATTGCGGGCGCGGATCTAAGGGACTGGCCGATTACCTATGCCGATCTCGAGCCCTACTACACGAAGGTGGAGTGGGAGATCGGCGTTTCCGGACTGGCGGGCGCGAGCCCGTTCGATCCGCCGCGCTCCAAGCCGTACCCGCTGCCGCCGCTGCCGATCAAATCCACGGGCGCGATCTTCGAGAAGGC
>DASPSB010000184.1:0-16003 GCA_035624135.1 Candidatus Acidiferrales bacterium
ACCTTCTATCCCCCGCTTCAGGCTCATCCTCTCTTCTACATCGGAGCCACGCTCTTGGTGGTGGCTTCCTGGATTTGGGGCGGCGTGATGATCGCCAGCTATCGTTCCTGGAGGCGCGACACTCCGGGCGTTCCCGTGCCTCTGCCCATTCACGGCATGCTGGCAACAATCATCATTTGGTATTTGGCCACTACGGGACTCGCCGCGGAAGTGGTCGGTATGCTGATTCCCTGGTCGCTCAAGCTGGTGCCCACCGTCGATCCGCTCCTCGCGCGAACCTATTTCTGGTGGTTCGGCCATCCGCTGGTTTACTTCTGGCTGCTGCCTGCCTACGTCATCTGGTACACCGTGCTGCCGCGCGCTGCCGGAGGAAAACTCTTCAGCGATCCGCTGGCGCGCATGGTGTTCATCTTGTTTGTGCTGCTCTCGACCCCGGTGGGATTCCATCACCAGTTCGCAGATCCGGGCATCAGTGCCGGCTGGAAGCTGGCCCACACAGTCACCACCTATGCCATCCTCTATCCCAGCTTCGTAACCGCGTTCACGGTGATTGCTTCGCTGGAAGTGGCGGGCCGGCTGAAGGGCGCAAAGGGCCTGTTCAACTGGATCGCACGGCTTCCTTGGGGTGATCCTTTCTTCGCTGCTTGCGCGTTGGCCATGCTGGCGTTTACCGTCGGCGGATTCGGCGGCGCCATCAACGCGGCCTATGCCATGAACACAATGGTGCACAACACCGCGTGGATTCAGGGACATTTTCACGTCACCCTGGGGACTACGGTCACGCTCACCTTTATGGGCGTCACCTACTGGCTGCTGCCGCGTGTGATGGGGCGGGAGCTCAAATTCGCCGCGCTCGCGCGTGTGCAGCCTTACCTGTGGTTCCTGGGCGTGGCTCTCTTCAGCGCCAGTTACCACATTGCCGGACTGCGCGGCTTGCCACGGCGCGTTTTCAGCGGTGCGCTCTCTGGCGAGTACGGCGCCGAGTGGCACGGGCTGACCCGCGTGGCCGCTTTGGGCGCGGCCGTCATGTTCGTCAGTGCGCTTTCCTTCCTGCTCGTTGTGGTGGTCACTTGGCTCGCCGGGCGCAGGACCGAGACCGTTTCATTTGAATTCGCGGCTCCGCTCCGTCCCGTGACCGGCCTGGGAGTGTGGGATCGTTTCGGCGTTTGGACCGTGGTCGCCATTGTGCTGGTCGCCGCCGCCTACGCCTATCCGGTTCTGAACCTCATCTCGCACCCGCGCTTCGGTTCTAAGGGATTTCAGCCGTTCTAAGCGAAGTCAGCGCGGCTTCCGGTGGGCGCGAGTCTGTACTGCGGGGTTGCGTGGGAGGTTGCCCTTTACGCCCAGATAC
Source organism: Candidatus Acidiferrales bacterium (assembly GCA_035624135.1). Classification (GTDB taxonomy): domain Bacteria; phylum Acidobacteriota; class Terriglobia; order Acidiferrales; family UBA7541; genus JOPF136. Next base: position 1,352 of record DASPSB010000184.1, read on the forward strand.
CGCGTGCCCCAGCCGCACAACGCCACCATGGGCTCAAGCAGCTCCTCACCCGCCGTGCTCAGCGAATAGGTCACCTGAGGCGGCGAGGCATGCTTCACCTCGCGCTGAACGATTCCGTCCGACTCGAGCTGGCGGAGTTGCGATGTCAATACCTTTTCGCTCACGCCTGCCAGCAATCTGCGGAGTTGTGCGAAGCGCTTGGGGCCAAAGCCCAGATGCCAGATGGCCTGGACCTTCCATTTCCCGCTGACGGCATTGATGGTTGCGGAGACCGGGCAGCCATAATGGTTTTTCACGGTCCCTCCGGCCTTACAAAATTGTGCGTACTTCCCGCAGCCAAAGCATCCTTATACCATTGCGCTGGAACGCAAGAAACCAGGGTGAGCGCGCTGCCGAGCCCCAGGCGCGACCCGCCGCCCGAGGAGAACGAGAATGATACTCATCACTGGTGCAAGCGGAACGGCAGGTAAGGCCGTCCTCGCGGAAGCAGCGCGCGGCGGCGAAAAAGTGCGGGCGATGTACCGCTCCAAACCGGACGCGGCGAAAGCTCCGGCGGGGGTGGAAACCGTGATCGCGGATTTTGCAGACCGCCCCAGCCTCGGGGCTGCCCTTAGGGATGTTACCAGCGTGTACCTCGTTTGCTCCCCGATCCCCGGCTTGGTGCAGCTCGAGTCGAACGTCATCGAGGCCAGCGAGGCCACCGGCGTTCGCCGCATCGTCCTCAACTCGGCGCTCGGCGCCGGCGACTACCCCAAGTCGTTTCCCAGTTGGCACCGCAAGGTGGAAGACAAGCTGAAGGCCACCGGGCTCGCCTGGTGCATCCTGCGGCCGAACAGCTTTCTTCAAAACGTGACCACGTACTACGCGCCCAGTATCCGCGCGCAAGGCGTCTTCTATGCTGCCATGGGGAACGCCCGCACAAGCTATCTGGACGTACGCGATATCGCGGTTGTCGCCGTCAAAGCCCTCCGCGGCGATCATGACCGCAAAACATATGAGTTGAATGGCCCCGAGGCCCTTACCAATCCTGAGGTGGCTGAGAAAATTTCCAGGCTCACGGGCGTTTCCGCACGCTACGTGGACTTGCCCGTCGATGCCCTGCGCAAGGGCATGCTCGACCAGGGAATGCCCGAATGGCAAGTCACTGCGCTCCTCGACCTCCAGGCCTACTACACCGGCGGGAGAGGTGGGCAAGTGGACGCCTTGCTCCAGCAGTTGATTGGGCGTTCTCCCATCACCATGGATCGTTTCCTTCAGGAAAACGCCAAAGAATTCCGCGCGCAGGCGGCCAGGGCATGAGCAGCGGCCCATCGGCGACACCCAACCCCAAGACCGGATTGACCCACGAAGCGGCGCGCGAATTCGTCCGCAACCACTTCGAGGAGTTCGTCAACCGGAAAAACATTCAAATCGGAACGGTGAATTTCGCGCCCGATTTCGTGGATCATGGCTCCGATGTGCCTCCGGGCACCCCGCCGGGTCCCGCAGGTGCGATGCAATACGTCGGCCAAGCGGTCAAACGGTTTCCCGACCTGCGCGTCCACATCGAAGACATGATCGCCGAAGACGACAAAGTCGTCGTGCGCAACCGCTGGACCGCCACGGACAGCCAAACTGGGCAGAAGCTCGAATTCAGCGGCATCGTGATCTGGCGTATCGCGAACAGAAGGCTCGCCGAGCGCTGGGCCTACCTCGAGACGCCTCACGTCGTCTGAACGCTAACGAGATCGCTGCAAAGCGCGTATAGCCTCGTTCGAACGCCTCACAAGCTGCGGAACAAGGCAGCAAGCAGGGCCGCGCGTTCAGCGAGCGAGCGCGTGCGGATATACTCCCCGGGCGTGTGCGCTCCTGCGCCTGCCGCGCCCAATCCGTCCAGAGTGGGTACGCCCAGCGCCGCAGTGAAATTTCCGTCTGAGCCTCCCCCGGTGGAGGATTCCTCGATGTTCAGACCCAGTTCGCGTCCTAATGCCTGTGCCTGACGAAACAGGCGCGCCGCCCGGCGACGCTCCATCGGGGGTCGGTCAATTCCGCCCGTTACGCGGAGTCGTGCGCCCGGCAAGATGGGGCGCAGGCCACGGAAGCGGGCCTCGAGGCCCGCAATGTCGCGCGCGCGAGCGCAGCGCACGTCCACGCGGGCCCAGGCTCGCTCGGCGATCACGTTCGAACGCGTGCCGCCCTCGATTACGTCCGCGTTCACGGTAATCCCTCGGCGCGCATCGCCGAATCCCGCTACACGCCCGATTTGCAAAGCCAGTTCATGAACCGCATTCACCCCGTCCTGCGGATTTACGCCCGCGTGCGCGGCGCGCCCGGTAACCTCGATTGTGACTTGACCCACACCCTTGCGCGCCGTCTTCAATTTCCCGCGTGTGCCGGTGCCCGGCTCCAGCACCAGCACCGCCTCGCTTCGCCTCGCTTCGCGCTCGATAATTTCACGCGACGTATCGCTCCCGATTTCCTCATCCGCAGTCCAAAGAAAAACCAGCCGTCGGCGCGGCATCTGGCCCATTGCCCGCAGAGCATCCACTGCGGCCAGCGCGATCACCAGCCCCGCTTTCATATCCAGCGTGCCGGGTCCGTACGCCCGTCCCGCGGCCACCCGAAACGGCATCCGCGCCAATGTGCCGCGTGCGTACACCGTGTCCGTATGGCCGAGCACCAGAACTTGTCCTGCGTCGCTCGTTTCCGCAGAGAATTCGCACCGGAGAATGTCTCCGCGGCGGGTCACTCCTGCGGGTTTCAGTCGAGTGACGCGCGCCCCGCGCCTTCGCCACTCCCTCGCAAGCAGCCTCACCAGCCGGTTTACACCTTCCCACTCGTAGCTCGAAGATTCAATGCGCACCAACCGGCCTAGCAGGCCCGTCATCGCGCCTTCGCGCCCGCGGAGCCAGCTCAAAAGCATTCGAGGATTCACCATGACCGGGTATTATGCCAGCACCCAACTGTGACCGAAAAACCGGCTTTCGCATCCAATCACCGCTGTCGGCCATGCAAGCCTGGCGGGCCCATTTCCTCCTTGAGATAGAAGGGAGTCTCCATGAAGTTTCGTATCCGTCTCAGCCGCGTGTGGCTCACGCTCGTTCTTTTGTGTCCCGGGGCGGCGCTCTCTTTTGCGCAGACGGCGATTGTTTCCAGTGCCGGCGTCCCGGGCCAGGCGATTCCGGGAACACAGGGGGTGGAGCCCTTTGCCGGGAGCGTACCCTCTCCGCTCCTTCCGGGCCGTGTGCCGATTTCCCTGCAGGACGCGTTGGATCGAGGCTTGAAGCAGAATCTCGGACTATTGCTTTCCCATGCGGATATCGGCGCGGCGCGCGGTGAGCGCTGGCAGCAGTTGAGCGCTTTGCTGCCCCAGGTGGCCATGGCGCCTTATATCAGCGCTTCAAGGCTCAATTTCTACGAGCTCGGCTTTCTTACTGCGCCGGTCCCTGCTCTCACCTATTCCTATTTTGACTCGCGTCTCTACATCTCCCAATCCCTGTTTGATTGGAAAGCCATCAACAATACGCGCGCCGCCGGCCAAAATGTGGCTTCCAAGGAGTTCACTTACAGAGATGCGCGCGATCTGGTGGTTCTCGCTGTCGGATATACCTATTTGCAAGTCATTGCCGCGGATGCCCGTGTAGACACGGCCCGCGCGCAGGTCAAGACCGCACAATCCATCTACGACCAGGCCGCGGATCAGGTGAAGGCGGGCACTTCGCCGGCGATCGACGCGCTTCGTGCCAAGGTGGAGTTGCAGACCCGGCAGCAACAGTTGATTCAGACCGTCAACGACCTGGCAATTCGAAAACTGACCGTGGCACGCGTCATTGGCCTCGCCCCGGGTCAGGACTTCGAGCTGACCGACAAATCCCTCTATCAATCCTTTGCTCCGATGACCGTGCAGGAAGCTCTCCAGCGCGCCTATGCTGCACGTTCCGATTACCGCGCTGCGGAGGCGGATGTGCGTGCCGCGGAACTTTTCCGCAAAGCCGCGGCTGCCGGCTACCTCCCTTCGCTCTCGTTCGACGCAAATTATGGCGCGGCCTCCCTGCATCCTTCCACGGCAACGTCGGTCTACGACGTACGTGGCACGCTCACTCTCCCCATCTTCCTGGGCGGCAGGGTCCACGGCGACGTCCTGCAGGCCGACGCGCGGCTGGAGCAAAGCCGGAAGCGCCTGGAGAATCTGCGCGCGCAGATTGACGCGGAAGTCCGCACCGCTCTTCTCAATCTCCAGTCCTCTGCCGAACAGGTCACCGTGGCGCTTAGCAACATAGACCTGGCGGACCAGACGCTCACCCAGTCCACGGACCGTTTCAGTGCTGGAGTGACGGATTCCGTCGAGGTGGTCCAGTCCCAGGAGGCCGTCGCCAGCGCCCACGAGCAGTACATCTCCAGTTTGTATAGCTACAATTACTCGAAAATCTTCCTGGCACGCACTCTCGGCCTCGGTGAAGAGGGCGTGAAGGAATTCTTCAAAGGAAAATAAGTTATGGATGCTGAGACTCCACGCGGCGCATCGCCCGAGCCGGAAAAGCAATCCGCCCCCGCACCTTCCGCCCCGCGAGGGGCAGAAGCAGCGCCCCAGTCCCCGGCGCGCAGGACACGCCCCAAACCGGGCCGCAGAATACTCCTCGTCGTCATCGTCTTGGTGGCCGTCGTTGGAGGCTACTTTCTCTGGCGCTATCTGAGCAGCTATGAATCCACCGATGATGCTCAGGTGGACGTGCATCTCTACCCCGTCAGCGCGCGCATTTCCGGCTACGTGATTAAGGTGAATGTGGCCGACAACGAGAAGGTCGAAAAGGGAAATGTTCTTGTGGAGATTGATCCCCGGGACTATGAGGTCGCCGTGGCGCATGCCCGGGCGGATCTCGAGAATGCCTTGGCCACAGCGCGTTCGCTCAACATCACGGTTCCGATTACTTCCGTGAGCACGGCCAGCCAGATCAAGTACACCGCTTCCGATGTCGAGGGCTCACGCGCCGGAGTGGCCGCGGCCGAAAAACAGCTCGCCGCCGCCCATGCTCAGGTGTTGCAGGCCGAGGCCAACGACGTGAATGCGCAAGACGACTTGGTCCGTTACAGAAAGCTGGTGGAGAAGCAAGAAGTGGCCGAACAGGTTTACGACCGTGCCCTGGCCACCGCCAAAGCCAGCACGGCCACTGTCGCCGCGGCGCGTGCCACGGAAGCCGCGGCCCAGCAAGCCGTGGCCCAGGCCAAGAGCCGGCTCATCGAGGCGGAAGCCAACCACGAATATGCGAAGACAGGACCACAGCAAGTTTCTTCCACGCGCGACCGCGCCCAGGCTGCCGAGGCCGACGTGCAACAGAAGCGCGCCGCACTCGATCAGGCAGAACTGAATCTGCAATACACCAAAATAGTGGCCCCGGTCAGTGGGGAAGTGAACAAGACGGTCGTCGTAGGACTGAATGTTACGCCCGGGCAGCAGTTGCTCACCGTCGTTCCCTTGCAGGACGTCTGGATCACCGCGAATTTCAAGGAGACCCAGCTACGGCGCATGAAAGTGGGACAGAAGGCGGAGATTCACGTGGACTCGAGCGGCCGGACCCTCAAGGGCCACGTGGACAGCATCGCCGGAGCCACCGGCCCTCTGTTTAGCCTCCTGCCGCCCGAAAATGCCACCGGCAACTACGTCAAGATCGTGCAGAGGATTCCCGTAAAGATCGTGTTGGATCCCGGAGAGAACAAGGACCTCCAGCTCCGCCCGGGCATGAACGTCGTTACCGATGTCTACCTGCAATGAGTGCCGCCGCCCTGACCCTTGACCAGGAAGTCTGGCGGCCCAGGTTCAATCCTTGGCTGATTGCCTCTGTCGTGGCCCTCGCCGCATTCATGGAGGTCCTCGACACCAGCATCGCCAACGTGGCCCTCCCCTATATTGGCGGAAATCTGGCGGCCAGCAATGACGACGCAACCTGGGTACTGACTTCGTACTTGGTCTCGAATGCCATCGTGTTGCCGATGAGCGGCTGGCTCGCCGGCGCGATCGGACGGAAGCGTTTTTTCATGCTGTGCCTGTTTCTGTTCACCCTCACCTCCTTTCTTTGCGGCACTGCGTCCTCTCTCGGCATTCTCCTTTTCTATCGAGTGCTCCAGGGCGCCGGTGGCGGTGGCCTCCAGCCCATGGCGCAAGCCATCTTGGCAGACACGTTTCCGCCCGAGCAGCGCGGCTCGGCGTTTGCGCTTTACGGGATCACGGCGGTGGTGGCGCCGACTGTCGGTCCGACGCTTGGTGGCTGGATCACTTTCAACTATTCCTGGCGCTGGATCTTCTTCATCAACATTCCGGTGGGCTTGTTGACGTTGCTGCTCGTAAGACGCTTCGTCGATGACCCGCCCTACCTCAGCAAACTCAAGGCCGCGGGCGCGAAATTGGACTACATCGGGGTTGCGCTGCTGGCTCTCGGTGTCGGGTCGCTTCAAGTCCTGCTCGATAAGGGTCAGGAGGATGATTGGTTCGGCTCCCGCTTCATTACTGCGTTAATCATCGTGTCGGCGGTCTGCCTGGTCGCGCTGGTGATCTGGGAGTGGTATCAAAAGGCGCCGGTCGTTGACGTTCGCCTCTTCCGGAATTTGAACTTCGCAAACGCCAGTTTGCAGATGTTCATGCTGGGGTTCGCCTATTTCAGCAGCTTGGTCATGGTGCCGCTGTTTCTCCAAACCCTCCTGGGATATACCGCGCAGCTTGCCGGGTTAGCGATTTCTCCGGGCGGCCTCGCCTTGCTGTTTGGGATGCCCGTGGTCGGCTTCTTAACCACCAAGTTCCAGGCGCGCTTCCTGGTTGCTTTCGGCTGGCTGTACCTCGCCGTTGCCATGCTGCTATCCACCATTTACACGGATCTGCAAATCAGCTTTAGTGCTGCATTGTGGCTGCGCGTGGCCCAGGTGGCCTTCTTGGGATTCCTGTTTGTGCCCGTTAACTTGACTTCCTACATCGGCATTCCCGGCGAGAAAAACAATGCTGTCGCCGGCATCATCAATTTCATGCGCAATATCGGCAGCAGCGTGGGAACCTCTTTCGTCACCACCATGATCGCTCGCCGTTCCCAGTATCATCAGCAGATCCTCGCCAATTACACCCGCTTCGGAAATCAGAATTTCCAGAATGTTGTGGACGGCATGACGCGGCACTTGTCCAAAGCCGGACTGGGCGCTCACGAGGCGCACGCACAGGCCGTGGGCCGGATCTACGGACGGGTCCTTGCTGAGGCTGGCTGTCTTTCCTACATAGATATCTACAAGGTCCTCGCGGTGGCTTCGGCGATCATGTTCCTGCTCGCGTTTACTCTGAGGAGAAATGAGCCGGGCGGCAGTGGCGAGATTGCTGTGGGCTGAGTGCGGTAGTATGTGCATGGCTCCCTCGGGCAGAAGGAATCCGCCGGGGAGGGCCGTGAGGTGCTCCCATGATCCGGATCATTACCGTGGAGCGGGAATACGGATGCGGCGGCGGTGAAATTGCCCAGCTTCTTGCAGATGACCTTGGCTGGAAACTCTGGGACCATCTGCTCACAGAAGAGATTGCGCAGAACGCCAAGTGTCCCGAGGCCGTCGTTGAGAGCCGAGAAGAGCGAAACGATCCCCTCTACTATCGGCTGCTCAGATCGTTCATGCGCGGGAGCTACGAGGGAAGCCAGAATGTCCACAAGCTGAACCTGGTGGACAGCGAGTGCATCATGAAGTTTGCCAGGCAGTTGATCCTGCGGGTGGCCAGCTCCGGAAACAGCGTAATCGTGGGAAGAGGCTCGCAGCATTTTCTCCAGGACCGCGAAGACACGCTGCGCGTCTTCCTTTACGCGCCCCGCGAAGAGAAGGTGCGCCGCCTGATCTCCCGCGGCAAGTCGGAAGCGGATGCCCAGGAGCTCGTCGATTCCGTGGATCGAGACCGTAAGGAGTACGTCCGGAAGTATTTCCACATGGACTGGCCGAATTTGCCGCTGTACCAAATCCTCCTCAACACCGCTTCCGGCAATATAATCGTGGTGCAGACCATCTTGAATTTCATGAATATCCTCAACGCTCACGCGCATTCCGGTGAAAAGCTTGCTCCGGCCCGCTAAGAACCGCCTCCGCCGCCTTCACATCGGCATGACCATCGAACCTCGGGTAACGGTGCGTTGAGCGCGGCGGACGCGGCGGCGGGCCGATTCTCGGCGGATCCTTCGGTTGTTCACCCCGCTGTCAATCCCTGGCTCATCGCCATCACAGTCACTCTCGCCACCTTCATGGAGGTGCTGGATACCAGCATCGCCAAGTCGCACTGCCACACATCGCCGTCGGCATGAAGCTCCACGAACAGTTCCACCAAGACTGATGCGCACGCTACGTCCTCGCTGCCGTCACTGCAGTTACTGCGGCGACGGCTCGTAGCGTTTCTGATAGAACTCGCGGATTTTCTGGCGCTCCTCCGCGGAAAGGCCCTTCAGCCACTGGTGGTAGCTGCTCTCTTTCACTCCGCTGGTTACGCCGGGCAGCAGCCGTTCCGCTTCCGGCAGAAACTCGCTGTAGAAAATCTTCGCCACCTCGTAGAACCCGTGCCACTGCACGTAATCCGGCCCGTTCATCGACGCGCCCATCCGCGCCCGCCGGCCCTGGTGATGCCACAGCTCGAAATACGTCCATTTGATCGGCGCGTCGAACGGCGTGGGAGTCAGCTTCCCGGCTTGCGTCAGCTTCCCCATGATTTCCTTTGCCGGCTTGAAAAACTTCTCATTCCCCAGGTCCACCACATTGTCGAACTGCGTGTAGAAGTTGTTCACCCAGTCCGACGCGTGGCAGTTCGCGCATATCGATTTCATCTCCTCCCGTTTCTTCTCCCATTCCTTCTGTCGAATCGCGATTTCCGGCCGCAGGTTCCACGAAATCCGCGCGCCCACGTCGTGTGTCGCCGTCAGTTTCGAAGTCGCGCCCATATGGCAGGTGTCGCACGTCGGTGCCACGCTGTAATCTTTCCCCAGCACCCACGAAGCCGCATTCAGATTCATCTGCCCAATCAGCGCGCGATAGGTCACTCCATGCTTGCTCTCGTCATAAATCTCCGCCTGCGGATGGTCCGGCCCCAGATGGCAGTAGCCGCAGCTTTCTGGTTGCCGCGCAATTGCCAGTGAGAAGGTGTGACGGCTGTGGCACACCGAGCAGGAGCCTTTCGACCCGTCGGGGTTGATTCGTCCGATTCCCTCGTTCGGCCATGTCGCCGGATCCAGCTTTCCCTTGCCCAGCACCTTCACGATGCTTCCGTGGCATTTCGCGCACCCCATCGCCGCAGCCGCGGGACCTTCCACGTCTTCGCCCAGCACATTGTCGAGCGAACCCAGGATTTGCCCGGCCTGCGCGTGATGGCTGGCCTGGAATTGTTGCGCTTCCTGCGCATGGCAGGTCCCGCACGAGTTCGGCGTCACCATCACTGAGATGCTCACCCCGAAATGTTCAAATGCATCCGGCCGCGACTTGTCCGCCTCATGGCACTCGTAGCAGCCGATTCCGGCCTGCGCGTGCCGGCTCAGCGCCCACTGTTGCACCGCCAGCGGTGCGGCGTCTTTGGCGTGGCAGGCGATGCACGCCTGACTTTCCTTCGAGGTGTTGGCCGCGAGTTTTGCCGGGTCAGGCGCCTGCTGCGCGGCCGCCGCTCCGCACAGCGAGGCGAATAGGGCACACCAGGCAAGCGGGGAATATCTGGCGTTCATAAATCCTCCGGTCAGCGTGCAGGGAGGGGAGTCATCCGCAAATTGATTTTTTCCCTGCGCTTCGCGCGATTCTAACTCCCCTTATCGGGGCGCGCGCCTCGCAGCCTAATGTAGTGGCCGAACAGGCGAAGTGACCAAAGTCACAGCGGACAGCCTGCGCTCAGGACGTGCGATGAGATCTGCGGATCAGGGACAGGGAAACGCGTACGGACTAACCAGCGCGCCCTTTTGCGGGCACGTGAGTGTCGTCGGCGTTTGCGTCAGCGCCAGTCCCGTCGCCAAGCCCGCGGCGCCCAGGCCGATTGTCACCCAGGCTATCGTAGCGGGCGAGGTAACCACTGCAGCCGCCACTCCGCAGATGGGCGGGTTGGGATTCGCCACCTCCGCGGCGTTGGAAAGTGTGGCCTGTCGCGTCTCACCTTGATTCACCAGCGCGCTCTTTCCGTCGTGCGCCGTGGACACTGTGAAGGAGCCTTGTTGCGATGTCAGGCTGGCTGTCGTCGGCGAGGTAAGCGCCACTATCCCCACCACCTGCTGCCCCTTGGTCGGTTGGATCATGGCGTCGCCCAATTGCACGTGCACCGTTTGCTGCGGTGTGGCTCGAAACGTCACCTGTCCGCGTAAGAGCTGCACCACCGACCGGTCACCGCACTTGAAGATCCGCACGGCGCTGTTGCTCGGCACGTGCACGGTTGCATTGTGGCCGATCAGCAGAATGGTTTCTCCGTTCTGCGCCACTTCCACCATGTCGCCGTTCATGATGTTCATGCCCTTAGCGACGTCGTTGCCGTGAGCTACCGTGTATTTGGTTGGTCCGGCGACTGCGACGACTTGCGGTGTAGCGAGAGAAGGAAGGGCTGCTAGGAGTGTGCTCAGAAAAACGGCAGCCAGCTGGCGATAGTTCATGCCTGTGCGGCTCTCCCTGATTCCGGGCGCGCTGCGGTGCGCCCAAAGCCCAGGCTCGAAACGCAGTGGGATGCTATCAGATCAATCCGTACTGTCAAGATTTGCGTTCAAGTCGCCGGTGCCCGCAATCGGCACTGCACCATTGCCACAGTTCAGTCCGCTGCTTTCATTCCCGCGGTCCGCTATCCATGGCAATTCTCCCGATCGCTTTCTCGGGAGCGCCGGATGCCTGCGCGGTCGTGTCAAGCGCATTCCGAGATGAAACTGTTCCATGTTGGCACATAGGACATCGCGTAGTACTTGTGTTCCATCCCCCTCCCGAATCCTACCGGGCAGAATGGCTCGCGGGTTGGGAGAAGATTCCGGCGCGTTGTGCGTCGGGCCTCTGCCAGATCGGTAGGGGCGCTCGGTCAGGAGAAGGTTTATGAAGGTGCTGAAAGCAATAGGGTTAGTGCTTGGCGTTCTGATCCTTTGCGCCGGGTTCGGGCTCGTCGGCTCGTTCCTCTCGCAACCCAGCGTTCATGCCGCTGCCCAACACCAGGCTGTCGCGACCCCCCAGCAGAAGCCGGCGCCAGTCCCCGATCAGCAGCAGCCATCCAGGGCGCAATCCGTCGCCGCTCAAACTGCACAGGAAGCTGACGGTTTGCCGCAGTAGCGCGCACAAAGGTTGAGAGGACCGCAGTTGTCCGTCTCCTTCTGAGGGTGTCTCGGGACTGACGAGTCGGGTGCAAGGCCGTCGCCCGGCAACTCGAAGGCCCCAGTCGTTTCTTCTTCGCCCCCTCGCAGTGCAACCTGATCCGCCGAATTGTTCCTCGTCTCCCTCTTCGATCCCCACTCGGCCGGGTTTCCCTGAACCGCCTCGCGATTCCCACCTCTCCCCGCTCTTTCGCTTATAATTAATCGTTTGTCTTGCACGCGGAATCTCTAGCGTCTGCCCCGGGGGGCGGCAAAAGCCGTTACGGGCGAGGGGATGGGATGATCCTGGACACTGTTGCGATCCAGAAGTACTTGCCGCACCGCCATCCATTTTTGATGGTGGACTCCATCGTCGAAATGGAGCGGCTAAAGCGCATCACCGGCGTAAAAGCCGTCGCCTTCAATGAATGGTATTTCCAGGGCCATTTTCCCGGCAAGCCCGTGATGCCCGGCGTGCTGATCATCGAGGCCATGGCGCAGACTGGCGGGCTGCTCCTCTTGCTGGAAGTTCCTAACCGGGAAAATAAATTGCTCTATTTCGTCGCTGTAGATGGTGCCCGCTTCCGGCGTCCCGTCGTCCCCGGCGATTTGCTGCGTCTGGAAATGACCGTGACGAACTGGCGCGGGGATTTCTGCAAGTTGGACGGAAAAGCCTACGTCGGCGATGAACTCGCTGCGGAAGCTACCCTCATGTGCAAGATGGTGGACCGGGAATGAGCGGGGTCGATTCGCGGGCTGCCGTCTCGCCCCGGGCCCGGCTCGGCCAGGGCGTTTGCGTCGGCCCCTTTGCGTTTATTGGCGATGCCGTGGAGCTGGGCGATGGCTGCGTGGTCCACAGTCACGCCACGGTCGACGGCCCCTCCCGCTTCGGTCGCGAGAATCATTTCTTTCCCTTTTCGACCGTGGGCTCGGCTCCTCAGGACCGCAAATACCAAGGCGAGCCCACCCGCCTCGATGTGGGCGACCGAAACGTTTTCCGTGAGTACGTCTCCGTGAATCGCGGCACTACGGGAGGCGGGGGCGTCACGCGCATTGGCAGCGATAATCTGATCCTCGCCTATTCGCACATTGCGCACGATTGCGTCGTCGGCTCACACACATTGTTTGTAAACGGTGCCACACTCGCCGGACACGTCACCGTGGAAGACTACGCCACCGTGGGCGCCTTCTGTCCCGTGCACCAGTTCTGTCGCATCGGCCGTTATGCCTACGTCGCGGCGAGCACCGTGATTACGCAGGATGTTCTGCCCTACTCCAAGACCGTGGCGCCGCGCGAAACCCGCTGCTACGGCGTCAATGCCATCGGACTCGAGCGCGAGGGTTTTTCGAAGGAGCGCATCCAGGCCATCGAAAAGGCCTTTCGCCTGCTCCTGAAGTCGCATCTCAACACCACGCAGGCCGTCGAGCGAGTCCGCGCCGAACTCGGCGGCACCGAGGACGTCGACGTCTTGCTGCGCTTCATCGAAACGGCGGAACGCGGAATCGTGAAGTAGGCGGAGAACGAAGCATTTGCCAAACCAGTCGTCCAGTGCCGAGTCCGCCGGCGAGTGGGGCCTGATTGCAGGCAACGGCCGCTTTCCCTTTCTCGTCCTCGAAGGGGCGCGAAGCCAGGGAATCGATATGGCCGTTGTCGCCATCCGCGAAGAGGCCTCGCCCGAGCTTGAGGGAGCGGCGAAGCGCCTGCACTGGGTGAGCCTGGGCGAACTCGGCAAAGCCATCGAGCTGCTTCACTCCGAGCGCGTCACTCGCGCCGTGATGGCCGGCCAGGTCAAGCACGCGAAGATTTTCAGCTCCATTCGTCCGGATTGGAAAATGGCCCGGCTTCTCATGTCGCTCGCCGTCAAGAACACCGACTCGTTGATTGGCGCCGTGGCCCGCGTGCTGGAAGAAGAGGGCATCCATCTTGTGGATTCGACCGCCTTCCTCGATCCTCTCGTTGCCCGCGCGGGCGTGCTCACCAAACGCCGTCCCACGGAGGACGAGTGCGCCGACCTCGAATATGGTCGCCGCGTCGCCCGCCATATTGCCGCCCTCGATCTCGGTCAGACCGTGGTGATCTCTGCTTGCGCCTGCGTGGCCATTGAAGCCATGGAAGGCACCGACGCAACCGTGGACCGCGCCTCCCATCTCGCCTCCGGGCGTCGCCTGACGGTCGTAAAAGTCAGCAAACCTGGCCAGGACATGCGCTTCGATGTTCCCGTCGTTGGTCTTCCTACCATCGAAGTGATGCGGCGCGGTGGCGCCACCGCGCTTGGAATCGACGCCGGTCGCACTCTCCTGTTCGATCGCGCCGAACTCATCGCCGCCGCGGATCGCGCCGGCATCGCGATCGACTCCGCCGAGCCGCCTCCTCTTCCGTCTGGAGCCGGGGCATGACCGCCCGCCGCCCGCGCGTTGCCGTCATCGGCTGCGGCGAATTCGGCCGCAATCATGTTCGCGTCTATCGCGAGCTCGGCGCGCACATCGCCGCTGTGTTTGACTCCGAACCCGCGCGCCGCGACCGCCTGGCTGCGGAGTTCGGCGTGCCCGCCCTCGACGGTATCGATCATCTGGAGGGCCGCGTAGACGCCGCCTCGGTCGCCGTGCCCACCGTGAGTCATGCCCAGGTGGGTTGTGGTCTGCTCGCGCAGGGGATTGACGTGCTCGTGGAAAAACCCATGGCCGTCTCGCTCGCGGAAGCGGACGAATTGATTGCCGCCGCCCGCCGCCACAATCGCGTCCTCCAGGTCGGGCACGTGGAGCGCTTCAATCCCGGACTCGCCGCCGTCCAGCCCCACGTGGCGCGCCCTCTGTTCTTTGAAGTACATCGGCTGGGAATTTTCTCGCCACGCAGCCTCGATGTGGACGTAATTTATGATGTGATGATTCACGACCTGGATATTCTGCTCACCCTGGTGGGCGAGCCCGTCACCGACGTGCGTGCCGTCGGCATCCCTGTGGTCACCAGGCGCGTGGATATTGCGCACGCGCGTCTCGAGTTTGCGGGTGGCGCCGTTGCCAACGTCACTGCCAGCCGCGTCTCCACCGAACGCGTGCGCAAATTGCGCTTTTTCCAGACTCACGAGTATCTTTCCGTGGACTTCGCGCGCCGTGATGCCGTCCGCATCCGCGTCGCGGATTCCGCGGCGCCGGGGCCTCCGCAATTCCATTTCGAAAAGTTGCCGGGCGAGCCCGTCGAGCCCCTGCGTCTGGAGCTCGCTGCGTTTCTGGATGCAGTAGAATTACGGAAGACGCCCCTGGTGGATGGCCCAGCGGGCCGCCGCGCCCTCGAGTTGGCGGACCGCGTGATGGCGGGCATCCTCGCGCACCATGGCCGCGTCCAACTCGACGAATTCGTTCCCCAACACCCCGCATGATTCCGCGA